>DAIOEQ010000106.1:0-7215 GCA_036746215.1 Prevotella sp. | reverse complement strand
CACGCGCTCGAGGTAGTAGAGCTCGCTCGTGTTCTGTATCTCGACGATGATGATTTCGCCTTTGCTGTTCTTGGCCTTGATGTCCACCCGGTTGAACTTGTCGTCTTCGGCTTGCTGGTTGCCTTCGCTCTCGAGTATCTCCACAATCTTGATGGGCTGGTTGAGAAACACGGTGAGGAAGCCCTCGAGCACGCCGAAGTTGGCCTTCTGCCTGAGCAACCGTTTGATGGCCCAGTCAAATCGTATGCATCTGTCCCTAAGTTCTGTCATGATGCTAAGCTTTATAATCGGTGTAAAGTTAATTGTTTTCGTCGAGAGATGCAAGCGATTCGCTTGAAAAATCTTTCGAAAAGCCCACTTGTGTCTTTGACGTGGCAAACAACATCGTTAACCATATGAAGTGCATGATGTTACAATCGACTCGCCCTTTTAGTCTCTGCGGTCATCGCTCGGCATGCCCTAACCATCTGTGCTTGCGCTGTTTGCTGGAAAGGTGTCCTCGAAGGCTTCCCGTGTGGGTTTTGCAAAAAGAGAAAATACCGCTATCTTTGCAGCCGTCGCAATCTGGATGAGGCAGTCTCGTGAGACCGCGAGGAGGGCGACGGCGCTCATTGACATATTTCCATTATAATATAAAAGGGTATGCCACATGTTGTGGCACACCCTCGTTGGATATTAGGAAGATGCTCCTTATTTCTTCTTAGGCCGGCGGCGTGCCCATCCCTCCTCGGAGAAGTCGGGCTCCTCGCCCTTGAACTTAAACGACTGTCCGGTCATCAGGCTCTGCCAGTCGTTGCGCGTGTGACGCGTGTTGTCTTCGCCGAAGGGACTCTGTGGCTTGCGACCGCGGCTTGCGTCACGGCGGCCATAGCGTCGGTCATCGCTGCGGTCATGGTCGCGCCCACGGCGAGGCTCGCGTCCGCGACGCGATTCGCCATCGTTGTTGGCGCGTCCGTGACCGCCCTCGTCGGCGTCGTTGCAGCGCACCTCGCGGCCCTTGTAGGAAGTGCCGTTGAGCGCGCTCATCACCTTCTCGGCGTCACCCGTGGGCACCTCGATGTAAGAGAACTTCGGCAGCAGGTCGATGTGGCCGATGGCTTGCTTGGGACCGTGCATGTGGTGGTTGACAAACTGCATGATCTCGCCCGGGTAGAAGCCATCTTGCTTGCCCAGGTTGATGAACAGCCGGCGGTAGCCCTCCTCGGCCTTGCGCGGGCCACGCTGGCGTGAGGCTCCGCCTCGGCCGTCGCGCTGGCTCTTGCGGTCGCCCTTCTCGCCGCGCTTCGACGTGGGACGGACAATCTCGGGCGCGTTCTTGTAGTAGTTGAGGAAACGTCCGAAGGTGATGCTCACCACCTTCTGCATGATGTCCTCCTTGTCGATGTATTCAAACTGGCGCATGATGTCGGGCATGTAGGGGGCGATGAGCTCCTCGTCGACGTCTGTCTTCATGATGTCGTCCATCACCTTGTAGAGTTGCTTCTTGCAAATCTCCTCGGGCGTGGGCAGGGTGCCCTCCACAAACTCCTTGCCGATGATTTTCTCGATGTTGCGCACCTTGTATTGCTCACGTGTGTGGATGATACTGATGCTCGTACCCTTCTTGCCGGCACGCCCGGTGCGGCCCGAACGGTGGGTGTAGTTTTCCACGTCGTCGGGCAGTCCGTAGTTGATGACGTGTGTCAGGTCGTCCACGTCGAGACCGCGCGCCGCCACGTCGGTGGCCACGAGGAGCTGCACGGTGTGCTGGCGGAACTTCTGCATGGTGAGGTCGCGTTGCTGCTGCGAGAGGTCGCCGTGGAGCGACTCGGCGTTGTAGCCGTCGCGGATGAGCTTGTCGGCCACCTCCTGCGTCTCGAGTTTCGTGCGGCAGAAGATGATGGCGTAGATGTGCGGGTAGAAGTCGACGATGCGCTTCAGCGCCAGGTACTTGTCCTTGGCGCTCACCACGTAGCAGATGTGGTTGACATTCTCTGCGCCCTCGTTGCGCGAGCCCACCACGATTTCCTTGTAGTCGTGCAGGTAGTTCTTGGCGATCTTCTCCACCTCCTTGCTCATGGTGGCCGAGAAAAGCAGCGTGTTGCGGTCGGCCGGCACCTTGTCGAAGATGGCGTTGATGCTCTCCGAGAAACCCATGTTGAGCATCTCGTCGGCCTCGTCGAGCACCACGTTGTTCACCTTGTCGAGGTTGACCACGCCGCGTTCCATGAGGTCGATGAGGCGACCGGGCGTGGCCACGATGACCTGCACGCCGTGGCGCAACTCGCGTATCTGTCCCTGGATGGACGCTCCGCCGTAGACGGGGATGATGTGCATGCCCGGCATGTATTTGGCAAACGCGTTGAGGTCGTCGGCTATCTGCAGGCAGAGCTCACGCGTCGGGCTCAAGATGAGTGCTTGTGTCTCCTTGTTCTCCGCATCGGTCTTCTGCAGTACGGGTATGCCGTAGGCCGCTGTCTTTCCTGTGCCCGTCTGGGCCAATGCTATCACGTCGTTACCATTCCCCAAAAGGTAGGGAATCACTTCCTCCTGTACGGGCATGGGATGTTCGAAACCCAGCTCGTCGATGGCGCGGCGAATCTCTTCGCTGACGCCAAGTTCTTCAAATGTCTTCAAAAAATAAATGTTTAATTGTTACCGTAGGGACTACTTCAAAACACCCTACCGTTTCGCTTGAGTCCCCTTTCGGGCTGCAAAGTTACAACATTTTCGTGACACGGCGATGGCGGAATGGCATTATTTTCAAACGTTTAGCCATGCGATGGCGCATCCTTTCAACCTCGTTCTCCCGTAATTGTGTACCTGCCGGTATGAAAAATGAGGTGTCAAATCCGTCGGAAAAGCGTGTCGCATTTCCAAAAAAACAGTAACTTTGCACCCAGAATGGTACTCAACTACATCTGGATAGCGTTTTTCCTCATCGCCTTCATCTTCGGGCTCGTGCAACTGATGATGGGCGACACCACCATCTTCCAAAAGATGGTCGACTCCACGTTTGCCACTTCCAAGACCGCCTTCGAGACCTCCCTGGGCCTCACGGGCGTGCTGGCCCTGTGGCTCGGCATCATGAAAATCGGCGAGAAGGCTGGCGCCGTCAACGCCTTGGCGCGCGTGCTCAGCCCCGTGTTCACCAAGTTGTTTCCCGACATCCCCAAGAACCATCCCGTGATGGGCTCGGTGTTCATGAACATCGCATCCAACATGCTGGGCCTCGACAATGCCGCCACGCCAACCGGCCTGAAGGCCATGGCCCAAATGCAGGAGCTCAATCCCAAGAAAGACACGGCCACCAACCCGATGATCATGTTCCTGGTGCTCAACACCTCAGGCCTGACCATCATCCCCACCACCATCCTGGCCTTCCGCGCCTCGTATGGCGCCGCCCAGCCCACCGATGTTTTCATTCCCATCCTCCTTGCCACCACTGTGGCCACACTGGCCGGCATCCTCATCACCGCCGCCTGGCAACGCATCAACCTGTTGCAGCCCGTGCTGCTCGCCACGCTGCTGGGACTGTGCGCCTTCGTGGGGGTGGTCATCTGGGGCTTTGGCCAGATGAGCGCCGAGATGATGGGCACCGTGACCTCCGTGGCCGGCCCGCTGATCCTGTTGGGTGTCATCGTGGCCTTCATTGTGGCCGGACTGGTGCGCCGGGTCAACGTCTACGACGCCTTCATTGAGGGTGCCAAGGAAGGGTTCCACACCGCCGTGCGCATCATTCCCTACCTCGTGGCCATCCTTGTGGCCGTGGGCGTCTTTCGCGCCTCGGGTGCCATGGACCGCGTCATCGACGGTATCGCCTGGGTGGTGAGGCAGTGTGGGCTCGACACTGGCTTCGTCGGCGCGTTGCCCACCGCCTTCATGAAGCCCCTCTCGGGCAGCGGCGCGCGCGGACTGATGCTTGAGGCCATGCAGAACTACGGCCCCGACTCGTTTGTGGGTCGACTGGCCTGCATCTTCCAGGGCAGCACCGACACCACGTTCTACGTGCTCGCCGTCTATTTCGGATCCATCAATGTCAAGTACACGCGCCATGCCGTCGCGGCGGGCCTGTTGGCCGACCTGGCCGGCGTGGTGGCAGCCATCGCCATCGCATACATATTCTTCGCATGAGGCGAAGCGAACATCCTTAGTCAGACATCATTATGGCAAGTTTGAAATCACTCTTGAAAGACACCGCCATCTATGGCATCAGTTCCATCGCCGGGCGGTTTGTCAACTATCTGCTCGTGCCCATCGAGACCTACGCCTGGGCGGCGGGCGGCGGACAGTTTGGTGTCATCACCAATGTCTACAGTTACATCGGCATCCTCATCATCGCCCTCACTTTCGGCATGGAGACCACCTTCTTCCGCTTTGCCAACAAGGAAGGCGAGAACGCCCGCATGGTCTACAGCACCGCCCTGCGCATGGTTGGCGCCGTGGCCCTGGTGTTCGCCCTGCTCGTGCTGGTCTGTCTCAAACCGCTGACGGCAGCCATGGGCTATGCCGACCATGCTTGGTACATCGGTACGATGGCTGTGTGCGTGGCCGTGGATGCCTGGACCTCCATCATGTTCGACTACCTGCGCTACCAACATAAGCCCTGGAAGTTCATGGCCTTGAAGCTCGCCAACATCTTCATCAATGTGGCTCTTGTGGCCACGTTCCTCTTTGTGTTGCCTCACTTCGGCCTCCTCATCCCCGGCCTCTACAGCGCTGACGGAACGCCTGACGTGGGTGTCGTGTTCTATGTCAACCTCTTCGTGTCGGTCGTCACGGTGCTGTTGCTCTCCAAGGAGATGTGTGGCGTGACCTATGGCTTCGACAAGGCCCTGTGCCGCCGCATGCTTTCCTACACCTGGCCCATGCTCATCCTGGGCATCGCCGGCCAGCTCAACCAAAGCGCGTCGACCATTCTTTTTCCCTATTTCTTCGATGGCGACATCAGCGAGGCCCATGCACAGCTCGGTATCTACGGTGCCACCATCAAGATAGCCATGATCATGGTCATCATCACGCAGGCCTTCCGTTTCGCCTATGAGCCCTTTGTCTTCGGCAACAAGGATGCCGACAAAAAGGACACTTACGCCAAGGTGATGAAGTTCTACGTCATCTTCACTCTCTTTGCCTACTTGGCCGTCATCGGCTACATGGACATCCTGCGCCACATCGTGGCACGCTCCTATTGGGAAGGACTGCGTGTGGTGCCCATCGTGATGGCCGCTGAGATCATGTTTGGCGTCTACTTCAACCTCAGCTTCTGGTACAAGCTCACCGATCGCACCATCTGGGGTGCCTGGTTCTCGCTGTTGGGCTGTGTGGTGCTCATCGCCATCGACGTGCTGTTCATCCCCCGTTTCAGTTACATGGCTTGCGCTTGGGCCGGATTTGCGGCCTATGGCATCTGCATGGTCACCAGCTACTTCTTCGGTCAGAAGTATTATCCCATCCGTTATCCGTTGCGCGACATCGCCTTCTATGTGATATTGGCGTTGGCACTCTTCGCCGTCATGACGTGGGGCAACGCCCATCTCGACACCTGGACGTCGCTGGGTGTCAACACCCTGTTGCTTCTTGTCTACCTCGCCACCGTGGTCATGAAGGACCTGCGGGGACTTATCCGTCGACGCAAGGCGGCTTGACTTTTCAATTGTCCGCATCATGGCCAAAGTACAGACTGACATGATTCACGGCCCCTTGTTGGGCAAGATTGTGATGTTTGCCATCCCTTATGCCGCCACAGGCATACTGGAGCAACTGTTCAACTCCATCAACATCTTCGTGGTGGGACGCTTCGCCAGCAGCCACGCCTTGGCCGCCGTGGGTGCCACGACGTTCCTTGTGAGTCTTGTCATCAACCTTTTCATGGGCGTTTCCATTGGAGCCAACGCGGTCATTGCCAACTACATCGGGCGACAGGACCGACAGGGCGTGCGGCGTGCCGTGAGCACCACGGTCGCCCTGTCGCTCATCGGTGGCGTGATGCTCATGGCCATTGGCCTGTTGGTGGCCACGCCCCTGTTGCGACTGCTGGGCACGCCTGACGACGTCATTGGCGACTCGGCGCTCTACCTGCGCATCTACTTTCTGGGAGCGCCATTCTTCATGGTCTACAATTTCGGAGCAGCCATCTTCCGAAGCAAGGGTGATACCCGCACGCCTCTTTACATCCTGGCTGTCGCTGGTGTCATCAACATCGTGGTGAGCATGGTCACCGTGATAGTCTTCCATCTGAGTGTGGCCGGCGTGGCATGTGCCACACTTGTGTCCAACATGTTCTCTTCGACCGTCATCATCGTGTTGCTGCGACGAGAGGAGGGTGACTTCCGGGTGCGCCTGGCCAATGTGCGCGTTTACCGCAAGGAATTGCTTAATATCCTGGCCATTGGTCTCCCGGCGGGCTTGCAGGCCATGGTGTTCTCGTTCAGCAATGTCTTTGTGCAGTCGTCCATCAACAAGTTCGGTTACGCAGCCATCGCGGGCGCCTCGTTGTGCATCACTTTCGACACCTATTGTTATTATGTGCTCAGCGCGTTTTGCGCCACCGCCATCACCTTCATGGGCCAAAACTATGGCGCCGGGCAGGTAGACCGTTGTCGGCGCATCTTCCGCATCTGCTTCCTGCTGGGTGGCGCGTCCATCTTCACGGCCAACATGGCGTTTGTGGTTTTCGCCCATCCCATCACCTCCATCTTCACCACCGACCAGCAGGTCATCCATTATTGCACGTCGCGCATCTATGTGGCGCTCGCCTTCCAGTGGCTCGCCACCAGTTATGAGATACCTGCCGCATGTATGCGGGGCTTCGGTCAGTCGTTAGTGCCAGCCCTGCTCACCATCTTCGGCACCTGTTTCATCCGTTTGGCGTGGATCTTCTTGGTGTTGCCCCATTGGTATGGCTACGAGCATCTCATGCTCTGTTATCCCATCTCGTGGGCCATCACGGGCGTCTTGGTCCTCCCCGGACAGAATCGGATGTCCATCCTAAGCAACATACCATCGCAGAAATGAAGATATTCAAGTCTATCGCTGTTGCCGTCCTCATCTTGGCGGCGTTGTCGCTCGCGTCATGCTCGGGCGAGAAGTTCAAGGTGTCGGGTGTCATCACTGACGCGCCCGACTCGCTCCTCCTTTTTGAGAACATGAGTCTGAACGGTCCTGTTGTGGTCGACTCGGTGCGATTGGGCGCCGATGGCTCCTTCAGCTTTGAGGGCGAGGCCCCGAAGGCCCCCG
>DAIOEQ010000105.1:0-7226 GCA_036746215.1 Prevotella sp. | reverse complement strand
GAGCGTGTTGGGGCGTTGGGCGTAGCCCATTGAGAGATGGAGGTTGAAGGCGTCCTTCCCGATGTTGCGGATGACGTTCAGCGTGTTGCTCAACTCTATTTGAGGGCGGTCGAAGCGTTGGCGGGTCTTGTTGTCTCCGTATCGCATGGGAGCCATGCCCGTCCTCTCGGTCATTAGCTGGCCGTCCACGCGGTCGGCGTTCCAAGCCGCTTCGAGTTTCAAGACATTGGCCACAAAGTTGCTTTTCGCGTTTTTGTTGTATCGCGCCGTCACGTTTAGCTCGTCGCTTTTTGTCTTGCTGGCCATCGTTTCTGTTGTGCGCATGCGCTGGTCGTTGTTGAGAAAGAGCACACTCTCACTGTTTCCCTCCTGCCTCACGTCGTCATGTAGATAGGAAATATTGGTCCCCACCTCGCTGTCCGCGCCCAGTTTTTCCAGGTGGTTCACGGTGACGATGTGCGAGTGGTTGTCGAACGTGCGCTTTTGTGGCAGTCCTGTGCCGCCCGGTTTCAGCGCCGCCATCGGGCAAAGCGGGGCGAGCATGACGCTGTTGACGCCCCGGTAGTGGCTTGTCAGTTCCCTCGACACGTCGTCGCCGGTGTTGTTGGTCTTGTAGACAGACAGGTTCTGTCGCTTTTTGGCGAAGAACATGCCCACCACTTCTGCGCTCCAGAGAGGGTTATGGCCGATGGCCCGCCCCTCTTGCAGGCCTCCGCCCACCATGGCGTTGACAGCCCATGCGCCTTTGGCCTGTTTCTTCAGCTTGAGGTTGATGGCCACGTCGTCACTCCATTGTTTGCCCTGCAACGCCTTGACGGGTTGGTGGTTTTCCAACACTTGCACCGACGCCACGTCTTGCGCGTTGACGTTGTTGGTGGCCTGTCCGTAGCGGCCCTGCAGCAAGTCGAGGTTTTCTATGTAGAATTTGGAGATGCTCTTGCCGTTGAACTTGATGCCGCCGCCGCTTGTCACCTCCATGCCGGGCATGCGCTTCAGCACATCGGCTATCACGCGGTCGCCCTGCTGGGTGTAGGCTGCCACGTTATAGCTGATGGTGTCGCCCATCTGCCATATCTTCTTGGCCCTGACCGTCACCTCCTTCAGGGAGACGGCTCGCTCCTCAACCCGGAAATCCAGGCGTCGCGATTGGTTGGCCACGATCTTCCTCACCTGGCCGAATCCCAGTCCTGATGCCGTCACCACGACAGAGTCGCCCGCCGCGTTGAATGACAACCGGTAATGGCCCTTGCCGTCGGCGTTGGCGTAAGAGAACAGCGTTCCCGTCTTTTGGTCCGTCGCGGTGACGTATCCCGCCACCGCCTTACCTTTTGTGTCGAGCAGCGTTCCCTCGATGAGGGTCTGAGCCTGCAGGGGGCAGAGGCTCACCATCAGTCCGAGGGTTATTCCCATGAGTCTTTTAACCATAAGCCGCTACTCCTTTTCCAATGGCTCGTAAGGCACATAACGCGACTTTGGCGCGCCTATGATGGGCTCGCCTGAGGCGTCGAATGTGACACTGCGCACGCCAGCCACCTTATAATAGTTCTCGTTGACGGCGTTGTTGAGTTTCCAGGCTTTCTCCCGTGTGTAGAGTTTGTAGTCCTTAAACTCGTAGCGGAACATGGGCACTTCTTGCGATGAAAGTTCCACGGCCTCGAAGCGATAGAGGCTGTCGGCGTCTTCCACCTTGAGGATGAGTCCCGGCAACCCGCCGAACTTCCACGGGCCGGCCTGCGCGGGGATATCGGCCGCAAACCATGCGGTGAATGTCCGTCCGCGCCACCGCGTGGTGGCTTTCTGGCAGTCGTGGCCTAAGATGGTGGCCTTCTCCGTCCCGATGTCCCACGTCTGCGACGGGTATGACTCCTTGTAATAGTTGAAGCTCAACAGGCCACTGGGCACCGTGGTGTAGACCGTGGCCTCGCCATTGGCGAAGAACAGGTTGGAGAACTCATACTCCGACCACACGGTCTTCTTCTTTCCGCCGTTGCCCAGGAAGTTGGGAATGGACTGCGCGTTGGGGTTCTTCCTCAGCCATTCCACCAGCAGGGAGTCTGACTGGCGCACAAACTCACTGCAGTATTTCTGGTTGTGGCGCCCCACCTCGAGCCGTCCCAGGTCGATATAGGTGTCTGGGTTGGTGAGGTCATCGGCGTTGAGGGCGTAGAGGACCACAAGCCGGGTGGTGTCGATGACGGTCTTCTTGCCGTATCGCGTGTGCCGGTCAAAGGGTATGCGTGCGTATCCGCTCTTCGGTTGGGCCGCAAGGTTGACGCTGCCTGCTGCCAGCGCCAACCACAAAATCAGGAAGCATTTCTTCATCATGATAGGTAGGTGATTGGTTGGTGACAGCAAAGGTATGCTGTGGCGGCACATTTTCCAAACAAAAGGGTTCGCACTTATTTTGCAATGCGCCAAAAACAGTTATCCCGACTTTGCACAAACTTTGCAAAGTCGGGATAACCAGCTCATAATGAGAGGATAAAGGCGTCCCAGTCTTTGGAACCACCCTTTTGTCCGAAGACCTTCTGATAGAGGCGGCTGCGGATGGTGCTGATGGCACTTTGCGAGCGGTTGAGCAACAGCGCCATCTCGTTGGGCGATATCTTGAGCTTGATGAGCAGGCACACCCGATACTCCGTTTCCGAGAGCCTGTGAAGTGAGCGCAGCGTGCTTGAGAAGCCGGGATAGACCGCCTTGAGCCGCTGTTCCAGTTCAACCCAGTCGGCGGGTGGCAGGTTGCGGCCTGTTAGGATGCGCTGGTGGAGGGCCTGGTAGTAGTCAGACTGGAAGAAACTTTGCTCCACCTCTTTTAGTGCGTTCTCCACAAGAGCTGGTCGCAACTGGCGTTCTTCGGCTATGTCGCTGAGCTTTTGTTCCAGTTCTTGCTTGTCCCTGATGACGTTGCGGATGTGGTAGGCCAGAAGCGAGACACCGAGAATCAGGATGATGATGACCAAGAGGAAGAGATGGTTGACCTGGCGCAGCTCTTTCTCGGTGGTCGACAAGATGTATTGGGTCTTCACGTCCCCGTCACTCATGTACTTCAGGTTTTCGCGCACCGTGTTGCGTATCTCCTCCTTCCGGCCTTCTGACATGTGGTCCACCCTGCGCCAAGTTTCCACGTAACCGTTCCAGACGGTGGTCATGGTGCTGTCGTTGACGATGCGGAAGGGCGTGTGGCGCCCGTTCTCCACGTAGGTCGTGTCGTGTAGCGAGTATCGCGCTCGCTCGTGTGGTGCCACCAGCACGTCCTTGCCCAATGTCTGTATCTGCACGCTGTAGTAGGTGCTGTCGGCATCATAAATCTTGCATCGGGTGTAGGTGCTCTTCGCATAGTCCTTGCTTGAGCCGTCGGGGTAGTCCACGCTGATGAGCGACCAGGCGCCGATGATGTTGAATCCCTTGCCGCGCTTGCCGTCGGGCGAGCCACACCCGGCGAGGATGATGAGAATGAGAAAGAGTATGCTGGCGGTCGGTTGCTTCATGCGATGCTGGGTTTGGTTACGTCATGCAAAAGTAATGCTTTCTTTCTTGAGACGAGAATACTTTCCCCTTGTTTTTCATTTTCATCGTCCGTCAAGGGCGTTTTCGCTTGGATGATGGTGAGTGATGTCGTGATTTTATAGTTTTCCTTGCTCTCCGAGATAACTGTCCTTGAAGCCGAGGAAGTAGAGTATGCCGTCGATGCCCATGGTGTTGATGCTTTGCCGGGCGTTGGCCACCACGCGTGGCTTGGCATGGAAGGCTATGCCCAGTCCGGCTTCGCTGATCATGGGCAGGTCGTTGGCTCCGTCGCCCACGGCGATGGTCTGCGCGAGGTTGACCTTTTCCACTTGCGCGATGAGCTTGAGGAGTTCCGCCTTACGGTGCCCATCCACGATTTCGCCCACATAGTTGCCCGTGAGCTTTCCGTTCTCGTCAATCTCCAGCTCGTTGGCGTAGACGTAATCGATGCCATATTTTCGTTGCAAGTATTCGCCAAAATAAGTGAAACCGCCGCTGAGGATGGCAATCTTATAGCCGCAAGTCTTCAAGACGCTCATCAACCTGTCGGTACCTTCGGTGATGGGCAGTTGTTCGGCAATCTCCTTCATCACGCTGACATCGAGCCCCTTGAGCAGGGCCACGCGCTCCTTGAAGCTCTCCTTGAAGTCTATTTCCCCACGCATGGCACGGGCGGTGATGGCTTTCACCTGTTCGCCCACTCCTGCCCGCTTGGCCAGTTCGTCGATACACTCCGTCTGGATGAGCGTCGAGTCCATGTCGAAGCAAATCAGCCTTCTCATCCGTCGGTACATGTCATCGTGCTGGAACGAGAAGTCTACTGCCATCTCCTGCGACATACTCATCAGCTCTGTCTGCAGGGCGGCGCGGTCGGCGGGGTTTCCGCGAAGCGAGAATTCTATGCAAGCCCTCACGTTTCGCTCCGGTCGCTTGATGCTCATTCTGCCCGTCAAGCGGAGTATGGAGTCGATGTTGAGCCCCTGTTCGGCAATGATTTTGGTCGTTGCGGCTATTTGCCGCGCCGAGAGCGAGCGCCCGATGACTGTCAAGATGTACCGGTTCTTACCCTGTCGGTTCACCCAGTTCTCATACTCCTCATCGCTGATGGGCGAAAAACCGATGTTTACGCCCAGTTCGGTGGCCTTGAAGAGCAATTCCTTCATCACCTGCCCCGAGTGGATTTCGTCCAGGCGCATTAGGATGCCGAGCGACAATGTGGAGTGGATGTCCGCTTGTCCGATGTCGAGCACCTGCGCGCCATACTTGGCCAAGATGCCCATGACCGACGCCGTGAGTCCCGGCCGGTCTTGTCCCGTAATACTGATTAATATCTGTTCCTCCTTATCTGCCAATTGTTCCATGTGTTGAAATCCTTCAATTTTGCGGTGCAAAGGTAGTCTTTTTCTTCCTTATTTCGCCCACAATTCGCGAAAAACGCCACTTTTCCCCATGCCAATTCAGTTTTTCTATATAACTTTGCAGTATACATATATTATTTATCCAGAAAACAGAAGAACAGACAATGCACGACTTGATAAGCGTCTTCCTGCCCTGTGGGACGCAGGAGGAAACCGAGCGCAACCGCCAATGCCTCGGACAAGATATCGTGGCCGACGTGACATTCGTTTCGACCGGCATGACCGAGAGCGCCACCTGGCGCGCCATGGCCACCCAAGCCACAGCCCCCTACACCCTCGTTTACCTCAACCATGGGTTCATACAGTTGGGTTATCTGGCCCTGGAGCGCATGGTCACGGTGGCCGAGATGACAGGCGCAGCCCTGCTCTACGCCGACCACTACAAGATGACCGCCACCGGCCAGCGCGTCGAGGCGCCCACCATCGACTACCAACAGGGTAGCCTGCGCGACGACTTCAACTTCGGAAGCGTGGTGCTCCTGCGCAGCTCTGCGCTGAAACAAACGGCAGAGAGGATGACGAGCGACTACAAGGCCGCCGGCTTCTATGACTTCCGTCTGAAGCTCTCGCAAAGCCACCCCCTCGTCCACATCAACGAGTATCTCTACTCGGAGGTGGAGCTCGACACCCGCAAGACAGGCGAGCGGCTCTTCGACTATGTGGACCCGAAGAACCGAGACTCGCAGATAGAGATGGAGCGCGCTTGCACCGAACACCTGAAAGCCGTGGGAGCCTTCCTCGCACCTGGCGACATCCGGCAGACACGCGTCGACGAGGGGTCGTTCCCCGTCGAGGCCAGCATCATGATTCCCGTGCGCAATCGCATCCGAACCATCCAGGATGCCCTCAAGAGCGCTCTCAGCCAAAAGACCGACTTCGCCTTCAATGTCTTTGTCGTAGAGAACGGCCCCGAGTGCCATTCCACCGACGGCACCACCGAGTTGGTGGCCGAGATGGCCCGGAAGGACCCGCGCATCATCCACCTGGTGACCGACCGTCGCGACCTCTGCGTGGGTGGCAGTTGGAACCTGGCGGCCCACGACGCCCGTTGCGGGCGCTTCATCGCCCAGCTCGACTCCGACGATGTCTATGCTGACGAGCACACGCTGCAGAAGATTGTAGACGCCTTCCACGCCCAGCAGTGCGCCATGCTCATCGGCGCCTACACGTTGACCGACATCCACCGCAACATCCTGCCTCCGGGCGTGATCGCCCATAAGGAATGGACGCCCGAAAACGGTCGCAACAACGCCCTGCGCATCAATGGCCTGGGCGCGCCGCGCTCGTTCTTCACGCCCGTGTTGCGCGAGATCCACCTGCCCAACGTCAACTACGGCGAGGACTACGCCTTGGGCCTGGCCATCAGCCGCGATTACGCCATTGGCCGCATCTATGAGCCGCTTTACGACTGCCGTCGCTGGGACGACAACTCTGACGGCGACCTGAGCATCGAGAAGGAAAACCGCAACAACATTTATAAGGATCGCGTGCGCACATGGGAACTCATGGCGCGCATCGCCAAGAACCGCAAACAACAAGCATGATGAGACAGCGCAACACATCGCCCTGGGCCTGGATTCCCACGCTCTACTTTGCCGAGGGATTGCCCAATGTGCTGGTGACTGTGGTCTCCGTGACCATGTATATGCAGATGGGACTGACCGACACCGAGATAGGTCTCTACACCGGTTGGCTCCAGTTGCCGTGGGTGCTCAAGTTCATTTGGAGCCCCTTTGTCGACCTTTACCGCACCAAGCGCTGGTGGGTGACGCTCATGCAGGTGCTCCTCGGCGCCTCGTTGGCCGGCATCGCCTTCACGCTCAACACCGCGCTGTGGTTCCAGGGCACGATGTGCTGCTTCTTTCTCATGGCCTTTCTCAGCGCCACGCACGATGTGGCAGCCGACGGCTATTACATGCTGGAGCTTGACGAGCACCAGCAGAGTCTCTTCGTGGGCATCCGCAACACGTTCTACCGCATCGCCGTCATCTTTGGCCAGGGCGTGCTCATCTCCCTTGCCGGTCTGTTGCAACGCTCTGTGAGCGATGACAAGGCTTTCACCTGGAGCCTCATTTTCTATGGATTGGCTGCCCTGTTCATCATGCTCTGGCTGTGGCACGGCTACATCCTGCCCCACGCCCAGTCCGACGCCGACCGTCCGTCGAGCGCCCGTGAGGTGTGCCAGGGTCTCAAGGACACGCTCGTGAGCTTTGTCACCAAGGTGCCTTGGCGCTCGTTCGTCTTCGTCCTCCTGTTTCTCTTGTTCTATCGCTTCCCCGAGGAGTTGCTGAGCAAGATGAC
>DAIOEQ010000104.1:6570-7257 GCA_036746215.1 Prevotella sp. | reverse complement strand
AAGGCCTACGACTTCGTCTGCAACGGCGTGGAGGTCGGCGGCGGTTCGCTCCGTATCCACGACACCCAGCTGCAGGAGAAGATGTTTGAGGTGCTCGGCTTCACGCCCGAGCGTGCCGAGGCCCAGTTTGGCTTCCTCATGAACGCCTTCAAGTATGGCGCACCGCCTCACGCCGGCCTGGCCTTCGGCCTCGACCGCTTCGTGAGCATCCTCGCCGGCCTTGACAGCATCCGCGACTGCATTGCCTTCCCGAAGAACAACAGTGGCCGTGACGTCATGCTCGACGCTCCCGGCGAGCTCGACGCCAAGCAGCTCGAGGAACTGAAGCTCGTGGTCAAGAAGGAAGATTAAAGGTGGTAATTTATAGAACCCACCTAAAAAGATTTATATATGCAATTTTTCAAATATGGTTCTTCTTTGGCTTGCTCGTGAGAGTAGGCCAGGGTTTTAAAAAACACTATGCAATCGCATATCCCCCCCGGATTTGCATAGTGATTAAAACGGTCATCGCAAAAGTGTTGCGATTGGCCGTTTTTCTTTTTCCCCTCTCCCCAAGGGCGGACGGCCAACAAGGTTTACTCAGCAGCCTTGAGCAATGCGACACAATGCGGCAAGCGGAATGCGGCGAAGCGAGAAAGGGGAAAAAGAGAATGGAGTGGAGAATGGAAAACAAAAGTGTAGGGGAGA
>DAIOEQ010000104.1:0-6556 GCA_036746215.1 Prevotella sp. | reverse complement strand
GCGTGTGTGCTTGCCAAATGTGGCTAAGCACACACGCCGATAAGCGCTTGAACTTATGCGTCATCCCAAAGGGCGCAATCCCATAAGGTGGTAATTTAAGAACCCACCATAAGTGTTCAAGTCCCACGCCCACGGAGGGGGGGCTGATTTATTCGAAATAGTAGAGGAACATGGCGTTGCCGCTGAGGGCCGGCTTACGCTGGCCTTCCACCTCGATGGCAAACTTGATGGTGGCCTTGCAGATGCCGCGCAGGTTCTCGATGTTGGCCAGTGAGGCCACCAGGCGCACACGACTGCCCGTGATGACCGGCACGCCGAACTTCATGTTGTCCATGCCGTAGTTGACCATCATCTTCAGGTTGTTCACCTCGATGATCTGTTGCCACATGTAAGGCAGCAGCGAGAGGGTGAGATAGCCGTGAGCGATGGTGCTGTGATAAGGGCTCTCTTTCTTGGCGCGCTCCACGTCGACATGAATCCACTGGTGGTCGAGCGTGGCGTCAGCAAAGTGGTTGATGCGGTCTTGGTCCACTTCGAGCCACTCGGAAGCACCAAGCTGCTGGCCCAGGTGTGAGGCAAACTCCTCGTAGGAGTTGATAATCAGTTTGTCCATTAGTTGTTTCTTTTCTTATTTGCAGGCCCTCACATGGGGCCAAAACATGTTTTAACCGATGTGCAAAGTTACTAAAATTGCACGAATTGGCCGACCATGTGCAATTGTTAGACCACCTTATTAGCTTTCTTTAACTATCTCAGCCTGACAGAAAATGAGACAGGGGCCGGATTGTGTGTCAATCCAGCCCCTGCGATGTGCGCATTCCCCGCACGGCTGTCGGCATCCAGCCTCCTACAGCCAAGCGCCAAAGCGGGCGCTGGGTAGCGGGGCCGTGTAACGATAAGGCTCCGTGTAGTGACAGTTTTGCAGGTTCTTCAAGCCCAGGAAGACGAGACCCGATGGAAGCACGCGACTGAAGTCGGTCACTCCGCCCGTCAGGGCCGGGCTGGCCTCACGGAGATGGAAGTCCCATGTGAGGTCGAAGGGCAGTGGCGCGCCCTTTTCGGGCTCGTCCACCTCGCAGTTGATGTTCATCTTTTCGTTCTGCGCGAAGTTGACGAAGAGCGGGTCAAACTGTCCGGCCACGCCACTCTTGATGTCGTTGGCGTTCCAGATGTCCATCTTGTTGGCGTCCTTGGCCATCTGGCTGACCCCCGCGTCGGTCGATGCGAAGTAATAGTTGGGTGCCACGCGCGCATCCTTCAGGTTGGCCCCGTCCTTCTTGGGCTGGCGCAGCCCGAAGCGGCAGTCGCACACGAGGTTGTTGACAAAGGTGGGCGCGATGGCCTTCTCCAGCCAGACGCTGCCTCCCTTGGCGTTCTTTGAGCGCCGCCAGCCGCAGTCCACCACCGTGTTGTTGTAGGCCGTCATCTCCGTGAGCGGCACCACCTCGCTGTTGCCCGCGTTGGAGAGCTTGAAGGCGTTGGTGCAAGCGTTGTAGATGAGGTTGTTGGTAATGTCGAGCTTACATCCCGACTTCACGTTGATGGCCTCGCCGCCGTCGGCAGCGTTGCCGTTGTCGGCGAAGATGTTGTCGATGATGATGCCCTGTCCGCCGGTGAAGTAGGTGTGGTCATTGTAGTTGTCGTGGAAGAAGCACCCCGCCATGACAAACTTGCCGTCGGTGTTGCAGAAGTGGAAGGCAGGCACGCCACCGTCGATGGTCGTCTTGAACAGTTTGTTCTGGAAGGAGTAGGAGCTCTCCGTGGGCGTGGCTCCAGCATAGGCCACCTCGGTGTGGTTGAGCACGACCTCGTTGGAGTTGTATCCGCAGATGATGCCTCCCCAGTCCTCTGGCTTCTTGTTGTCTGAGGTGAAGACGACCGGTTTTTCGGCTGTTCCCATGCAGTAGAGGTTGCCCAGCACCACAAGTTCGATGGGCACCTGTGTGCCCGACTTGCAAGTGACGGTGACACCTGGCTCGATGTAGAGCGACGCGCCCACAGGCACCTCCACACTCTCTTCGAGCGTGGTGTCGTTTCTCCAGACGATGGAGCCCACAGGATAGGTGGCCACACTGGTTGTCACAGAGCCATAGTTGCCCTGTCCGCCGCTCACTTGCGCGTCGTAGGGGTTGATGTTGTCATTCTCACACGATGTGGAGACGATAGCCGCCACTGCCATCAGCAGCAGGCTGGCCAATGTATTTGCTTTTTTCATGATCTGATTGTTGTCGGTGGGGCTTCCGCCCCGCTTGGTTGGTTGGTCGGTTGTCAGGCCGTGGTTGTCACAGTTTGTATCTCACGCCCACGAGGAATGTGCGGCCATACTTGTAGGTGCCCACGATGGTTCGGTCGGCGCGTTGTCCCTCATACTCGAGGTTGGCCGCATTGACCGTCTTCAGGTAGCGCTCACGCTTGGCGTCGAGCAGGTTATTGGCCTTGAGGAAGATGGAGAGGCCGCTGGCAAACTGCTTCTCCGCGCTGAGGTCGAGCCCGAAGATGGCCTTGTCCCACTGGTCGGCGTCCTTGAAGGGCGACACGAGGGCGAGCTTGGTGCCGGTGTAGGAGGCAGCGAGCTGGGCGTTCCATCCGTGGCTGGTGTCCTTGTAGAGCAGGGAGATGTTGGCCGTATGGGGTGCCTGGTTGACGAGCGGGCGGCTTTGGGTCACGCCCGTCTTATACTCGGCGCTGCCCTCCACATACTCGCGCTTCGAGGTGGTGATGCGCGAGTGGGTGTAGGTGTAGTTGGCCTTGAGGCCGAAGTGGCGGATGTACTTGATGACGTCTATCTCGAAGCCCATGTTCCGTGCGTTGCCGAGGTTGTCGGGCATGTAGTAGGCGTCGGTTCCCGCGCCGATCTTGCCGTCTGAACTGACAAACACCTGCTCGATGGGGTCCTTGAGATACTTGTAGAAGACGCCAGCCAGGATTTGCTCTGTCTTGCTGGGGAACCACTCCCAGCGCAAGTCGATGTTGTCGATGCGTGCGCGCTTGAGGTTGGGGTTGCCCTTCTCCTGGTATTCCTCGCCCATGATCTGGTAGGGCACGATCTCGTAGAAGCCCGGTCGGTTGATGGATCGGTAGTAGGACAGGCGCACGTTCATCTTTTTGGTGGGCGTCCACTTGACGGATGCCGACGGCAGGCAGTCCCAATAGCTCTGCTCGCCCACGTTGCCCATGTTGCGGAAGTGTTGCAGCATGGTGTAGAGCTGGTTGGTGTGCTCGGCGCGGAAGCCGGCGTTGAGCTCGCCGAGGTCACTCTTCACGGTCACCATGGCGTAGGCGGCGCCGATGCGTTCCTTCGAGTCGTAGTTGAGCTGCGAGGCCTGCGAGTAGGGTGTCTTGCACACCCAGTCGATGGCCGCAAACTGGTCGAAGCCGTTGCCTTCAAGCTGCTGCGAGATGTCGGCGGGATTGAAGGTGTAGGCGTAGTAGCGGTTGGCGCGCTCCTTTCGCCTGTACTGCGCGCCCGCTTTCCAGAGGGCGTCGAATCCGTTGCCCATCCGCATGTCGTAGGCGAGGTTGACATATCCGGCCCAGTCGGTGTCCTTGTTGTGCTGGAAGCGGCGCTCCATGCTCTTGGGCAAGGTCTTGACAAGGGTGTTGGAGCCCGACCAGATGGAGCCCGACACGGCGTCGCCCTCGGCTGTCGGCGCGGCCTGCATGGTGTTGGTCAGCGTGATGTAGGTGCGGTCGGGGTCGTCCTCCTTGGCCTGCGAGAACATGCCGGCCCAGTCGACGGTGAGGCCGCCGCCCAGGCGGTGGGTACCCTTGAGGTGGGTGGCGAAGACGCTCTGCGTCTGCTCCAGGGAGCGCGTCTCGTCGTCCATGGTGTAGGTGTCGGCGCCGATGTACTCGGTGCCCACGCTGTGGTCGTATCTCACGCCCTTAGTATTGGTGCGGACATACATGTTATACCACTCGAGCTTCTGCCCGCCGAGCGCCAGGTCCACCTTGGCGTGCAGTCCCGTCGTGAGGTCATGGGTGCTGTAGAGACGGTGGCGCAGGCTCGATATGTACATGGCTTGCTCTCCCGACGCCATCTTCACGGCGTTGTAGGTGCGCTCCGTGCCGCGGAAGGTGTTCTGCAGGCTTCCGGCCACTATCACGCCGAGGCGGTCGTGCCAGAAACGGTCGCCCACGGAGAGGCCTGCGATGACGTTTGGCGCGGGCGCCGCATGGCTCTTGACCTGCGTGGGCCCGGCCTTGAAGTCGGACATCTGTGCCTTGTGGTCCTTGCCGAAGGCTTCGTAGGGGGCCTGCGCGGTGGCGTCGGCGCGGTTGGAGGTGAGGTAGTCGTGGCCGTCGCGCCAGAAGTAGTCGGTGGCGCCGATGGCCGCGTTGGCCTGCAACTGGAAGCGGGCGGGCGCATCCTTCATCACCATGTCGACCACGCCGCCGGCGGCGTCGCCTTCCATGTCGGCCGTGAGCGACTTCGACACGACGAGGCGGTCCATGAGGTCGGAGGGGAAGATGTTGAGCGGCACGTAGCGGTTCTTGTCGTCAGGGCTTGGTATCTTCACGCCGTTCACGAGCGTGTAGTTGTAGCGTTTGTCCATGCCGCGCAGGATGGCGTAAGAGGCCTCGCCCGTGGCGTCGCGCTCCATCGTGACGCCCGACACGCGCTGCAGCACGCTGGCCACATTGACGTCGGGCGATAGTTGTATGCTCTGCTGGCTCATCACGTTGAGCACGCCGAGGGCGTTCTTCACGGTCTCCACGGCGCTGCGGTCCGAGCGTTGCTCGCCGCGGGCGGTCACCACCACCTCGCCGAGCGTCTTGTTGTCCTCGTCGAGGGTGATGGCGAAGGCTCCGGCGTTGGCAGCGTTGCTGTCCTTGCCGTTCGGGCGCGCCACGTCGACCACGACCTCCTTGGTCATGTAGGACAGGTAGGACACGATGAGCGTGACCTGGCCCTTGTCGGGCAACTCGTGGAGCGTGAACGAGCCGTCAAGGCCCGTGGTGGCCATCACGCCGGGCAGTTCCTTCACGCGGATGACGGTTCCGATGAGCGGTTCGCCCGTCTTGTGGTCGGTCACCACGCCGTCGAGCGTGTGGGCGCTGAGCGCGCTCGCCATGGCGAGCAGCGCCGCGATTGAAAATAGTTTTTTCATCTTGTTGTTTTCATTGTCGGGTGTCGCCGGAGCGCGTCACTTGGTGCGCGTCACGGTGTGGATGACGTTGCCGTCCTTGTCGATCATGGAGAGCCGGAGCTGGCGCTGGTTGGCGCTGATCACCGAGAAGCCCTCGGCCGGACTGCAGAAGACGGTGCCGTCGGTGGGTTGCACGGGGCGGGCCAGCGACGACGAGGAGTTGACCACATAGTCGATGTTGTCGCCCTTCTTGCGGATATGCTGGAAGTTGTGTATGTGTCCGCAGGCGTAGATGTCCACGTTGCCATACTTGTGGAGCACGGGCAACAGGCGACGCTGCATGTCGGCGCGCTCGCTCTCTTTCTTCTCGGTGTAGGCGTAGACGGGGTGGTGGCCCATCACCACGACCCACTGCTCCTTGGCGTTCTTGAGGGTGGTGTCGAGCCAGGCCAACTGGGCCTCGGCGTCCTCCTTCGCGGCGTCGGGATAGGTGTCGCTGTCTTTGCGGTAGGAGTCGATGAGCGGGGTGGTGTCGAGCATCACCACGCGCACGCTGGTGCCCTTGGCGGAGAAGACCTTGGTGTAGTATTTGGCCGGCATGGCCCAGCGGCGGCTCACCTCGCCATAGTGGAGGAAGGCCTGGGTGTTGCCGCGATACTCATGGTTGCCGCACACGGCATACCACTTGATCATTAGGTCGGGATGTGAGTAGACCCACTCGAAGTTGGTGAGCCACAGCGGGTCTTGCTGGGAGGCCACGCCCATGAAGTGGTGTATGTCGCCCACGGCCAGCACACACTCCGGGTCGACGGTGCCGGCCATGACGCCCATGAGTTCTGCGATGGGCTTCTGCTCGTAGTAGCCGTTGCGGCCCATGTCGTTGGTCATGTAAAGCGTCACGTCGTCCTTGAGGGCCGCCCACTGGCTGTGGCTGGCGTAATCGGCGGCTGAACGGGTTGCGGGTTGTGCCTTGTGGCAGGTTGCCGTGGCGCCGTTGGCGGAGGGCAAGGCAGGCGTGCCTTGCGCGCTGGCGCAGAGACTTGCCATAGCCGCCAGGGCGACCAACAGGCTTCTCCATGCGTTTTTCTTTTTCATAATGTCTTGTGTAAGTCTGTTATCTTTGCTTTTTCGGGCGCAAAATTACTGCGGTCACTTGTCAAAAGGGTTACAAGTGTTTTACGATTGTGGCAACAGGTGTTACAATGGCATTGCAGCGGCAGACAAACAGGATGGCCACTATGAAACAGAATGACAAAAGACGGCTGGAGAATCGATTATTCACGACAGCGAGCGGCATCCGCGCAAATAAGCCGCATTTTCAAGCATTAAAATAAACCACTGATATTGAACCGCTTACGGATTTGTGCGACAAATTGGGAACTTGACGCAGACTTCGCGCTTCTCGATAGCTGCCTTTTCATGGCTCCATAGATGCCAAATCGTGGCAAGACAGCTGGCAAACCGAT
>DAIOEQ010000103.1:0-7292 GCA_036746215.1 Prevotella sp. | reverse complement strand
CAGGCCGACTCCGCCCTGTGGTACTACAAGCAGTCGATGGAGATGAACCGCCGAGCTGGTTCGACGTTGGGGATTGCCTTGTGTCACAATCATTTTGGACGGCTCCATGAGGCGTCTGGCCACACCCGACAGGCCATCGCCGAGTATCGCCAGGCCTACGCGCTGATGGAGCGGGCCTCCGACCGCTGGCATTGGTTGGAGTCGTGCCTGGCACTGGCCCAAGTCTACGTCAAGGAGAACGCCGTTGCCGAGGCCAAGCGTTACTTGGCCCTGGCCGACCGCACGGCCCACGATCTCAACTCTCTGGAGCACAAGTCGGAAGTGGCCAAGCTTTATTATACCTTATATAATAGGGAGGGTGACAGCCGCCGGGCCTTGGCCTCCTACAAGCTCAGTCGCGAGCTGGGCGACAGCGTGACGAGTGAGAAAAACCTCGTGCACATGCAGAACATGCGTATCCGCTATGAGCACGAGCAGCGCCGTGCCGAGGTCAGCGCCCTCAGCCAGGAGTATCAGGCGGAGCGCACGCTGAAGCTGGTGAGCATTGCCGCCGCCCTGTTCATCTTGCTGTTCGCCGCCGTGACCACCAGCTTCCTCGTTTACGCCCTCCGCACGCGTAAGCGCAAGCAACTGGTGCAGCAGCAGATGGACGAGATGCGCGTTTCCTTTTTCACCAACATCACCCACGAGTTTCGCACACCGCTCACCGTCATCCTCGGCTATTCCCACATGATGGAGCAAGGCCAACTGCCTCCCGACGAGTTGGCAGAGGCCGGGCGTGTCGTCTCGCGTCAAGGGTCGCGCCTGCTGTCACTCATCAATCAGTTGCTCGACATCTCCAAGGTGAAGTCAGCTGTGGGCCATCCCGATTGGCGCCGTGGCGATGTGGTGCTCTTCGTGTCGACCCTCGTGGAGAGTTACCTCAATCTCGCCCACACCCGCCACATCCAGTTGATGTATGCGCCCAAACAACAGGAGGCTGAGGCCGACTTCGTGCCCGACTATCTCCAGAAGATAGTGTGCAACCTGGTGAGCAATGCCATTAAGTTCTCCCATGCCGACGGGCGTGTGCTGGTGGCGTTGTCGGTGGAGGACGGGTGGATGACCCTGCGCGTAGCCGACTACGGCGACGGCATCGCTGAGTCCGATCGCCAGCGTATCTTCGAGCCGTTCTATCAGGCGTCAACGCCCCAGATGAGCGCTGGGTCGGGCGTGGGCCTGGCCCTTGTCAAGCAGATTGTGACCTCGCTCCGAGGCAGTGTCAGCCTCGACAGCAGCGTGGGGCGCGGCTCCGTGTTCACCGTCAAGTTACCCACCGTGGCACCCGATGGCGTCGTATGCTATCCCCTCGAGATTCATGGCGCCCGCACCAATCAGTTGGCGCCGTCGCCTGCCGAGACTGTTGCCGCCCCCTCAGCGTCTGATGCGCCCGCGCGGGCGTCGTCTCCCGCGCCTGCTGATGCCCCGTCTGACCGCCAGCCCCTCGTGCTCATCGTCGAGGACAACGGCGATGTGGCACAATACATGTCGCTCCAGTTGCGCCAGCGCTACCGTCTCCTGGTGGCCTCCAATGGCGAGGAAGGCCTAAAGGCCGCTGTGGAGCACGTGCCCGACCTCATCATCACCGACCTCATGATGCCCGTCATGGACGGCTATGAGCTGTGCCGCCGTGTGCGCCAGAACGAGGTGATCAGCCACATCCCCATCATCATGGTGACGGCCAAGACCAGCGAGGCCGACAAGTTGCGCAGTCTCCAGGCAGGAGTCGACGCTTACCTGGCCAAGCCCTTCAGCGCCGATGAGCTGTCACTCCGTGTGGAGAAGTTGCTGGAGAAACACCGCCTGTTGCGTGAGCGCTACATGCGTGCGGCTGAGGCCGACCCCGCCGAGGCCGTCGACACGCTGCGTCCGGCTGACCGCGCCTTTGTGGAGCGCCTCGATGCCACCATCGCGGCCTCCATCACCACGGGCGACCTCGGTGTCGACGCTATCGCTTCGGCGCTGTGCATGAGTGGTCAGCAGTTGCGCCGCAAACTTGCGGCGGTGACCGGCGACACCCCAGCGGCCTACATTCGCCGCCAGCAGATACAGGCCGCACAGCGGTTGCTCGACAGTGGCGAAGACCTGCAGATCAGCGAGGTGGCCCAGCGGTGCGGCTACTACGACATGTCACACTTTTCCCGCGCCTTCAAGCAAGTGACCGGCCTGACACCCTCCCAATATCGCCAGCACGAGCAATAGCGGTTTCGCCATTTTCTTTCACCATCATGGCCTGAATGACTCAATAGCCTGTCATTCAGGCCATTTTGTAACATATTGGCTATTTTTTGTAAATTATATCCCATTGATTGACCCGTGTTTTGACTTACTTTGCAGCACATTTTTCTGCAAAATACCCACCAAGACCCATGACCAACATGAAACGCGACAAACCCCATCCTGACCCGTCCAACGGTCGTTACCCCTACGATGCGGTAGACGACCTGATCGCACGCCATCTCTCCGACATACGCTCAGACGAGACCGTGGCGTCCGACAGTGACTCCCACGCCTGACAACACAATGTTTCACCAACCCCGTTACATCTTATGAAAAAGACCCTGCTATTCATGCTGACCCTCCTGCTCATGGCAGTGGGGGCAGCCGCACAGCCCGACTGGGGCTATGATCCCAACGCCCATGAGGGCGAGCACGTGGTGTATGTCAACCTGGTGGACGCGAGCGGCGCCGCCCTCACGCTGGGCCAGGGCGACTACCTCGGTGCCTTCATCGAAGGCGAGTGTCGTGGCCAACAAATCGCCCGCACGGCCACTGGCTCCACCACAGACCTTTGGTATTTCCCCATACGCGTGAAAGGCTCGGCCGCCGACAACGGCAAGCCCATCACCTTCCGCTATCGCGACGCCTCTGGCGGGCGCGCTCTTGATTATGATCTCAGCGGCCCCACGGCGCTCACCTACGACAATGAGGCCACCACCGGCACGCTCTCCGACCTCCATCCCCTCACTTTTGTGCGTCCCAACTACTATTCGATAGCCGACAACCGCGTCACCCTTCACGTGGGCGAGCAAGTCGACCTGCGCTCGCGCTTCACCTTCGAACCGTCGAATGCCAACTTCCCCCTCAATGTCGAGTGGGACTTCTCCAACAGCCAGAGCTACATCCGCGTCACCGACAATGTGCTCACCGGCTTGGCCCCCGGCCGTGACCTCTATCTTGGCGCCAACCTGGGCGACATCAAGTGCACGAGTGAGATCAGCTGGTTCACGGTCGACGTGATCCGGTCCGCCACCACTATTACCATTGGCGACGACTTCCGGGACGGCATCACCGTCAATGTGGGCGATGAGGCCACGCTCACCAAGTTGCTCTCCTCCTGCTACACCGTGGCCCCCGCCGACTGCAACGAGGAGCTCACCTGGAGCTGTGCCGACGACGGCATCACCACCCGCCGAGACGACAACGGCGGCCTCCACTACACGCCCGTGAAGGCCGGCACCTACACCATGACTCTCAAGGGCGAGAAGGCCACGGCCACGGTCCTTGTGACCGTGGTGCAACCCGTGACCGGCATTCAGATGACCGCCCCCATCAAATATCTCAACATCTATGTGGGCGAGAACGCCAGCGACCTCCTGGGCCACGCCTTTGAGGTGCAACCTGCCGACGCCACCGACAAGCGGTTGACTTATGAGGTCGCACCCCAGTCAGCCTCTGGTGTGCTCACCGATCGCGATGGCGCCCTCATCGCCACCCGCCGGGGCGAGGCCACCGTCATCGTGCGCTCGGCCGACAACCCGCAGGTCAGCTCCTCTGTCCCCGTCATCGTGAGCGACCGCGTCACCAGCCTCACGTTCAAGCAAGACGTGCTGGCCTTTGTGCAGCCCAAGACCGACACCGACCAGATGGACTATATCGACGAGCTCCTGGCCAATATCGTGATGGACGGCACCGTCGAGGCCAACAGCAACGTGGGCCTCAGCATTGAGTCGGACAACGACGCGGTGCTCCGAATCACCTATAACCTCTGGAACACCGCCGACGCCAACAGCGCCATCGTGGGCGAACTCGGCGCGGCCCATGTCACCGTGACCTACACTGCCGCCCACACCGAGCTCTCGGCCGACGGCACGCTCAGTGACCAGTATGTGCGCCTCAGCGGCCATTTTACCGTCAATGTGGTGGAGGGCCTCAAGGGCTTCACCTACACCGACATTCTCATGGGTGCCAGCGACACCTACGAGCTCCGGCTCACCCCCGATCCCGCGACGGCCCGTGTCGACGCGTCCAAGATCGAGTTGCGCCTCGTGGCGCCCTCGCTGCCCGACGGTTGGACCTGGGCCACCGCCACGCCTGCCGACGACAGCCGCCTCAGCTACACCCTCACGCCCCAGTCGGTGGGATCCGGCCATGTGCAAGTCTACTACGACGGCCAGCTGATGGCCAGCCACACCCTCACCATCGGACAGCGCGTGGAGCAGAAGGCCGGTTGGAAATGGATGTCGCTTTTCGCGGAGGACATCGCCGACATACACGCCTCCTTTGGCGATCCGCTCCAGGAGATGCGCTCCGCCGACGCCCTGCTCTACAACGACCCCGAGTATGGCTACTTCGGCGACCTCACCGCCCTCACCACCGGCACCTGCTACAAGGTGAAAGTGAAGGAGGGCGAGCCCGGCTACGTGAGTTTTGTGACCCAGGCCACCGACTACGACGCCAGCAGCGTGCGCGAGTATCCCATGGTCGCGAAGTGGAACTGGCTGGGCAACCGCTATCAGTATGACCATGCGCTCAACGGTCTCTTCGTGAGCGACGGCCTGGCCGAGGGCGACCGCATCGTGTCGAAGGACGACGGCTTCGCCGAGTACCAAGGCGGCCAGTGGGTGGGCACCCTCACCACGCTCCTCGCCGGCCAGGGCTACCTGTTCTACAATGCTGACGCCACCAAGACCACGCTCTACGTCAATCCTGAGAACCTGCAGGAGCAGGGCACACCCGTGCTGCACGCGCCGCGCCGCCACCCATCGGTGTGGGTCTACAACTCGGCCCCCTATGCCGACAACATGAGCATCGTGGCCCAGTTGCCCGCAGCCTATGCCACGCCGAGCCACACCGTGGGTGTCTTCGTCGATGGCGAGTGCCGCGGTGAGGGACAGATGGTCGATGGCCACTGCTTCATCACCGCCCATGCCGACCGCGGTGAGCGTCTCTCGTTTGTGCTCCACGATGCCGCCACGGGCGAGTATCGCACCATCGCCGAGACCCTGCCCTTCGCCCAGATGGCCGGCACGCTGCGTGCCCCCGTCAGGATGAGTGTGGGTGCGCCCACCGATGTCTCGACAGCCACAATCGCCGCTTCTGCCATCCGCGTGGTCGACGGCCGCCTCTCGTTCGCCGGCCTCAGCCTGCGCCACTTCACCGTGGCCAATGCCAGTGGCGCCGTGGTGCTGACCGATGAGCCCAGCCTTGACAGCCTTGCGCCCGGCATCTACATCGTGCGCGTCCTCACCACCGACGGCAAGACGCTCACCCGAAAGATTGCCTTGTGACCGCGCTCCATCGTCTGCAAGCCTCTCGTAGGCCGACGCATACCCATTCCTGAAAACGGATAGATGCGAATCGTGAAAAACAATAGCTTAAGGTGGTGATTTACATAACTTACCTTACAGGTTCAAAATGATGGTTATTGTTTTTCACGATAAGCTACCTGCCATCAAGCCTTTAGGCATTTACCCCAACCGCATAAGCGATGAAAAGCAACCTCTTCAAACCCATACTTGCGGCTACGGCGGCCCTGCTTCTGCCTACCATCGGCACACACGCGCAGAACATCACCGAGATAGCCAAGAGCGACCCGCTCATCATCACTGGTGTCGTGGGGACGCAGAACACCTACTTCCACTCGTCGGCCGGCAACGCTTACGCTTCGCCGCTGAGCAACACGCTGTTCCTGAACCTCAACATCTCCCTCTATGGGTTCAGCATGCCTTTCTCGCTCTACTACTCGAACAACAACCTCGACTTCAACTATCCCCACCTGTCGTTCAACCTCTCGCCGAGCTACAAGCACTGGCACGGCCATCTCGGACGCTCTTCGGCCGGCTTCAGTCCCTATGTGATGAACATGTCCTACAATGGTGTGGGGCTCGACTACCGCACCGACCGCTTTCGCATCGGCGCCTTCTACGGCACGTTGCGCAGCGCCGTCAACGACGATCCCACATCGCCCTCGCCGCGCGCTCCCCAGTACCGGCGTCTCGGGTGGGGCTTCACCGTGGGCTATGGCACGTCGCGCAACCACCTCGACCTCTACCTGTTGCGCGCCTACGACCGTGCTGGCTCCGTCGACGCCTACTGGCAGGAGCGCCTCTTGCCCCAGGAGAACCTCGTGGTGGGTCTCAAGGGCGGCCTGAGCCTCTGCCGCAGCCTGTCGCTGTCGGCCAACGTGGCCACGTCGCTCTTCTCCACCGACACCCGCGCGCCGAAGGTCACCAGTGGCCAGGCCACCCGCTTCGACAAGGTGTTCGACGCCCGCTATTCGTCGATGGCCCGCTTTGCCGGCGATGCCACCATGGCCCTGACGCTGCCTGCCTTCAACGCCTCCGTGTTCTACCGCATCATACAACCCGACTACACATCGCTCGGCACCTACTACATGGCCAACAACTACCACAGCCTCGGCCTCAACATTGGCACCACGCTCTTCCGCCGCGTGACCCTCTCCGCCACCTTCTCCGGCCAGGAAGACAATCTCTCGGGCAAGCAGCTCCACACCACCCGCGGCTATGTCTACTCGGCCTTTGCCGCCACCCGTCTCGGCTCTCACGTCAGCCTTGCCCTGGGCTACAACGGCTACCTGCAGACCCAGGCCGACGGCACGGCGCGCGTCAACGACACCACACGCGTGCACCGTGCCATGCACACCCTGACCCTCACCCCGTCCTACTCTGTGGAGACCGACCGCCTGAGCCACGCCGTGTCGCTCTCGGGCAGTTATGTGGCCAATCGCGACCTCAACCGCCTGTCGTCGGGCATGAGCGACGTCACGTCGCTGGCCGCCGGCCTGAGCTACAGCCTTGGCGTCAAGGCCTGGGACATGCAGTTCACCACTGCCCTCAACCACCAGTCGTCGCGCGGCTACAACACGCGCTATACCAGCGATATCGCCTCGCTCACCACCAGCCGTTCCTTTCTCAAGGATGGCAACCTCAATCTCTCGGCCACCCTCTCGATGTGTTACAACGAGGTGGAGCGCCAGCAGAAGAGCCTCTCCGTGGGTTGTGACCTGGCCG
>DAIOEQ010000102.1:1796-7305 GCA_036746215.1 Prevotella sp. | reverse complement strand
GTCCAGCGGTGTGCTCGATGAGCACAGCCGTGAAGCGCTCGAGCGATCCGAACGGTGCGCGGTGGATCATGACAGGCGTCTTCTTGGAATTGTCCTCAGCGGTATACTCCAAGTGGAATCGCTGCGGTAGGTTGTAATCCACCTGGATGGTTCCCAACTGCCAACGGCGGCCAATGGCGTCTTTCACCATGAAGTCGAGTTTCGGTCCATAGAAGGCAGCCTCGCCCTCCACCTCGCGAGCCTGGAGTCCTTTCTCCTTGCAAGCCTCGCGAATGGCGTTCTGGCTTTCTTCCCAAATCTCGTCGGATCCGATGTACTTCTCTGTGTCCTTAGGGTCACGGAGCGAGATTTGCGCCTCATAATTATCAAAGCCGAACGTGCGGAAGACCGTCTGTATGATGTCAATGACCGACTCAAACTCAGCCTTCACCTGGTCGGGACGCACAAAGATATGAGCGTCGTCCTGCGTGAACGTGCGCACGCGGGTCAGTCCGTGCAGCTCGCCGCTCTTCTCATAGCGGAAGACGGTGCCAAACTCTGCGATGCGCAGCGGCAGGTCCTTATAGGAGCGAGGCTTGCGGGCATAGACCTCACAGTGGTGGGGGCAGTTCATGGGTTTCAGCATGTAAATCTCGTCCTCCTCCGGCGTCTCGATAGGCTGGAAGGCATCCTTGCCATAATGAGCCCAGTGACCGCTGGTGATGTAGAGATTCTTGGATCCGATGCCCGGCGTGATGACCTCCTGGTAGTTATAGGGCTTCAGCACACGGCGCAACAGTTCCTGCAAGCGCAGGCGTAACTGCGTTCCCTTCGGGAGCC
Source organism: Prevotella sp. (assembly GCA_036746215.1). Lineage (GTDB taxonomy): Bacteria > Bacteroidota > Bacteroidia > Bacteroidales > Bacteroidaceae > Prevotella. The sequence goes on along the minus strand of DAIOEQ010000102.1, from coordinate 6,486 downwards.
AAATGGGCAGGCCTTTTCCGACTCGGTCGGAAAACATGAAGAGCTCCATTTCCTTGCCAATCTTGCGGTGGTCGCGCTTCTTGGCCTCCTCGAGCATCACGAGATACTCATCAAGCATCTTCTTCTTCGGGAAGGTAATGCCATAGATACGCGTCATCTGCTCACGCTTGGCGTCGCCACGCCAGAAGGCGCCGGCCACACTGGTAATCTTGATAGCCTTGATGGCTCCCGTCGACAACAGGTGCGGACCACGACAGAGGTCCGTGAAATTGCCTTGAGTGTATGTGGTAATCGTGCCATCCTCCAAGTCCTGAGCGATGTGCTCCACCTTGTATTGCTGTCCGTCGGCCTCAAACTTCTTGATGGCATCGGCTTTCGATACCTCACGGCGCACGACAGGCTCGTTTTTCTTTGCCAGTTCTTTCATTTTGGCCTCTATCTTCGGGAAATCATTCTCGGAGATGGTCTGTCCCTCAGCCGGCATCACGTCGTAGAAGAAGCCATTCTCCACGGCTGGGCCGAAACCGAACTGTATGCCGGGATAGAGCTCCTGCAAGGCTTCCGCCAAAAGGTGGGCGGACGTGTGCCAGAAGGTGTGTTTGCCTTCCTCATCATCAAACTTGTAAAGTTGGATGGTGCTGTCCTCATTGATGGGTCTGTTCAACTCGGTTGTCTCGCCATTGATCCCACAACATACAACGTCACGGGCGAGAGCCGGCGAGATGCTCTCAGCGATTTGAAGACCGGTTACGCCCTGCTCGTATTCACGCGCAGAACCATCCGGGAATGTGATTTTAACCATGATACAAATTAGTTTTATTTAAATCACCGCAAAAGTAATACATATTTTCCTAACACGACAACAATTCCCGCTTTATTTTCAGAACTTCGGCAGAACTTTTTCTCAAGCCCAAGCTCATCACGTAAAACGGCGAAGGCCCAGCGGTCCTATTATCCGCCAGACGTCACCCGTCACGTATCAAGGAACACAGAGGTGACGTCTCTTGAGAACGTTCCTGGCAACTTGTGGAAAACATGGGACACTTCTCTTATGCCCCAACATAAAGGGAAAGAAAGTCTGTGGACGTCTCTGCACCTGCCAAGGCGCTTCACTTCTTACGTGCGAGTTGCTTACTCACGGCGTAAGCGTTGTAGATGCCCAGCTCACCCGCCTTGCTGAAGTCGCGAAGCCCTTCCTTCGTGTCGCCAGAATAGCATCGCGCCAATCCCCTATTGAAGTAAGCCTCCGCAAAGTTGGGGTCAATCTCGATGGCACGCGAATAATCGTCGATGGCGCGCGCATAATTCTTGGCCGTGGCGAAAAGTGTGCCCCGGTTGTAATACAGGTATGCGTTGGCTGGCGAAGCCTTGATGGCCTCAGCGAAATCGCCCTCCACCTGTGCGGCTTTCATGCTAACGTTCTGTCCGCGCGAGGCGTCATAGCTGTTGAGCAGCGCCTGGCAGACGGCCCTTTCCCAACGCCCAACGGTCGACAGGGTGTCCACGGCGAGATAGTCGTCGAGGTCGGCAATGGCGTCCGCGTAGTTCTGCGCCTCGGCATAGGCCACCGCGCGCTGCAAGAGCAGGGCCGCGCGCGCCGAGCGGTCGGTCTCCTCCCCGATGCCCGCCGAGAGCGCGTCTATGAGCTGGAAGGCTTCACGCGACTGGGCGTCGGTCAACTTCTCCCGTCCCTGGTTGCAGGTCACATGCAACTTGCGCAAGGGTTCCCGCGTGCGGTTAAACTGGTCGACACTGGCGTCGTAAGACTGATAATCGCGCACCCCGTTGCCGTAGGTGAAGTAGGACAACTGGAACATGGGCAGGAAAGCCACCTCCACCTCACGGTTCTGTACCGCTCCTCGATAGTCGCTGTTGTACTCATGCTCCACGCGTGGCTTGTCTTCCACGACGATGTCGTTGTACTTGCTCAAGTCCACTTCCGACCTTTTGCGCACGTTCCGCAATTTCGACCGGCTCCAGCGTTGCTGTATGCCGATGTGCTTGTCCATCTGCGCCTTGAAGATGCGGAACTCGTCGAGCTCAGCCTTGGCCGTCATGCCCAACTTGCGGTAGGCGCGAGCGCGCAAGCTAAGCCCCGTCCAGAAATTGGGAAACTGGTCGATGACACGAGTGTAGTCGCGTATGGCGGCACGCAAGTTGCCCACCTTGTCGTTGAGCAAGGCGCGGTTGTAGATGGCCATGAAGTTCTGCGGCTCCATCTTGATGACGAAGTCGAAATCGCTGATGGCGCGGTTGTCATCGCCGAGCTGCACGCGAAGCAAGCCGCGGTTATAATGAGCCAGGAAATTGTTGGGGTCGAGGTCGATGGCCATGTCATAATCGGCCATGGCCCCCCGGAGGTTGTTCAGGTTGAGGCGCGCCAAGGCGCGGTTCACATAGTTGCCCGCCATCTTGGGCCTTAGGTGTATCACTTCGGTGAGACAGGAGTCGGCGGCACGCCACTGATGGCGGTTCAGCGCGATAAACGAGCGCGTAGACCAGGCGTCGGCGTTGTACGGGTCACGCTGCAGGCTGCGGCTGAGCCACTGGTCGGCCTCCGTGGTGTCTTTCTTCTCCAGGTAGATCTCTGCCTTCAGCGAATAGGCCGTGGCCGTATTCGACCACCTGGAGATGATGGTGTCGGCGTCGAGCAGCGCCTGGTCGTAGTCCTTGGCGTTGTAGCGGCAAATGGCGCGGTTGAGCCAAAAACTCGACACGTTGGGGTTGAGCTTGATGGCGCGCCCATAGTCGGCGATGGCGTCGCCGTACTTCTCCTGTCGGATGCGGGAGATGGCGCGCAAGTCAAACAACTGCTCGATGTAGGGATTGAGGGAGATGGCCTTGGAGGCATCCTGCTCGGCGCCCACAAAGTCTTCCAAATAAAACTTGGCCGTGGCACGGTCATACCAAGGCAGCCAAAGGTAGGGCTTGAGGGCCAACACCTTATTAAAATATTGTATGGAGAGCACATAGTCCTCATAGTGCAACGCCACCTCACCACTGGTGATCAGGCGATCCACATTGTACTGCGCCTTGGCCTCACCCCCCAAGAGCAAGGCCAAGAGCATGGGGACAATCATGCGCTTCATGACAGTTGTCGTCTTTACAGTCAGGCTGACGGGCGTTAGCGCCTGGGAGCCTTCACACGATAGGCGCAACGGAACTTGCCTTGGGCAATGGCGCGCAACTTGCTGTTGATCATCTGCTTGCGGAACGCCGACAGGCGATCTACGTACATCACGCCCTCCAGGTGGTCGAACTCGTGTTGCATGACACGGGCCAGATAGCCATCCACCCATTCGTCGTGTGGGTTGAGGTCCTCATCCAGGTAAGTGACGTGGATGCGTGTGGGGCGCGTGACACTCTCGTGGAGACCGGGGATGGACAGGCAACCCTCGTCGAGCGACTCCTTCTTTGACTTCTCGTCATACTCCACGATGTGGGCGTTGACATAAGCGTGGCGGAAGCCGGCGTATTCGGGCATGTCATCTTTCAGCACGTCGAGGTCGATGACCACGACACGCAGGGCCTTGCCCACCTGCGGGGCGGCAAGTCCGACGCCTTCCGAGGCGTCAAGGGTCTCAAACATGTCGGCGACAAACGTCTTCAGCGTAGGGTCGTCCACAGCGACATCCTGGGCAACCTTTCTCAAGACGGGTTGTCCGTAAGTGTAAATGGGTAATATCATCTCTTGGAATTCATGTAATCCTGAAGTATGATCGTTGCCGAAATCTCATCGACAAGACCTTTGTTTTCGCGCCGTTCCTTCTTCTTCACGCCGCCGTCTATCATGGCACGGTGGGCGAGGACGGAGGTGAAGCGCTCATCATAATACTCGATGGGGACGTCCGGACACGCCTTTCGCCAGCGGTTGACGAAGTTTTCCACCCTGGCCAGGTTTTCTGAAGGCTGGCCGTTGGGTTGCGTCGGCTTGCCAATGACAATCCTTTCGACTCCCTCTTTTTTCACATATTGCAAGAGGAAGTCGAACAGGTTCTTGGTCTCCACCGTCGTCAGTCCATTGGCAATGATTTGCAGGGGGTCGGTCACCGCCAGCCCCGTGCGTTTCTTGCCATAGTCTATGGAGAGTATGCGCGGCATGGATGCTTTTCAGGCGCTCGCCCCAGGCGAGGCGAGCCACCCGTATCTATTTATCCATTACTTCTTGAAGAGCAGCCAAGCGTCGCTCTTGGGGTTGAACTTACTGCCACGGATGGCGTCGCGGCTCTGCACGGCGCTGGCCTTGTCGGCATAGGTCGAGGCAACCACACGATACATGTTGATGCTGGAGTTGTAGGCGATCTGCGCGTCATAGCCGCCCTGCTTGAGCGTGTTCTGCATGCCCTCGGCGTTGGCCTTGAGCGAAAACGAGCCGACGACGACGCTGTAAGCCTTCAGGCCGGGGCCGCTCACCACGGTGACGTCCTCGGTGCGCACGGTGGCGTTGTCGACATTGGTGACTGTGGTCTGGTCGGCAGACTTCTCCACGAGCGGCGTGACAACGGGAGCCGTCTCTTGGGCGGGAGCCTGCTCACGGTTCTGCTCCTCCTGGGCCTGAGCCTTTTCCCACACTTTCTTGTAAGCGCTTTCCTGTGATTTACAACCCGTGAAAGCGAAGGCCACACAGAAGGCTGCACCCAAAACCAAATATTTCTTCATACCTTTATAATATTATAAATGTTAGTAATGT
>DAIOEQ010000102.1:0-1779 GCA_036746215.1 Prevotella sp. | reverse complement strand
ACCATCTGGGGGAGGGCAAGGCCAAAAAACAGGTCTGGTTCCCCATGACACTTGGCGATTGTCGGCGACATGACGTTGAAAGTCTTTGTCCCTTTAATTTGCGAAATTACAAAATATTCCAAAGACACGGGACGCAAAGCCACATAAAGTTTGTTAAATCAGCAAAATAGAGACAATTTAACAAAAAATATCCTTTCTTTTTTGTCGTTTTCGAGGGGGATTGCTTATATTTGCAACTACGAATGAGAGCCATTCGCAACAGACAATTATTTACCATTAAACGATACGCTTATGAAGACAATCGGTTATATTGGCGCTTTTTTGGGTGGCGCCATCGCCGGCGCAGCCTTAGGCTTGCTCCTGGCTCCCGAAAAGGGTTCCGACACACGCACCAAGATTTCTGACGCTGTGGACGACTTCTGCAAGAAGCACGACATCAAGCTCAACCGCAAGCAGACAGAAGACCTCGTTGACGACATCAAGGACGCGGTGGACACCGCTGCCGAGTAACATCTCGCACCCTGGGCGGAGGCGCCAAGAGGCTTTGCCTTTCCTGTGCGTGAACACACATACGGGCAAGGGCGCTTGGCGCTTCCGCAAAGGCGTCATGACATTCAACCATTTACGATTTCCCAAGACAAGACATGTTTTCGAACGACAAGAACATTGAGACCATCGGCCAACTGGTGGAGACGCTGAAGCACTACGCCAAGCTGCAAAGCGAATATGTGAGGCTTGACGTGGTGGAGAAGACGGTGCGCCTGATGACGGTCATCACCATGACGGTCATCGTGTCGTTGCTCATCATCCTCATGATGATATACTTGAGTTTTGCCGCCGCAAGCGCCCTTGCGCCCATGGTGGGACAGACCTGCGGCTATCTCATCGTGGGAGGAGCCTACTTCGTCTTGCTCTTGTTGTTTCTCATCTTCCGCAAGCAATGGATCGAGAGGCCCTTGGTCAAGTTTCTCGCTTCCATCCTGCTCAGCTAATTATCCGTTCGCCCCACGCGAAGCCTAATCCTGACAAGTATGCCCTACACCACCATCGAAGAAATACAATTGCGCAAGGCCATGCTGCTGGCCGAGATACAAAAGGACAGCAACAAGTTGGGCAACGAGTGGAACTCGTTGTTCCGCAAACCCGACGCCCTCAACCGCAAAGCCACACCCTCCAGTCGCTTCAACAGCCTGCTGAGCACGGGAGCGGGCATGCTCGACGCAGCCATCCTGGGCTGGAAGTTATACAGGAAGTTCAAGAAGTAATGGAAAGCCGCGTGAGGGCACGCCTGTCAAGCGGTTGGGATTTGTCATTCCTTTTCTGAAAAAAGAGGCATCTCCGCAGGGCAGCGTTTAGCGAACGAAAAGAGGCAAGAGGTTCCACCATCGGTAGGCGGGAGGTCTCTTGACACGGGAGCGGAGACGGAAGGCACGCGCATTAGGTAGCTATCGAAGGACGGCAGGCGCCAAAAGCGAAGACGACAGATGCCAAACCGAAGCACGACAGGTCATATATTGAGGCACGATTCGATATCTTCTTCCAGGTTTTTAGGTTAAAGAAGAGAGCCCGAATCATACAAAAGCTCACAAACTTCTGATTTACTGACACTTGCGCAAACACCGAAAAACAGCGCGTGTTTGCGGGCGATAACGCTTGCGCTGACCGCGAAGCCCTTTCCGCGAGACCTTTTGTCCTGTTATTTCACAACGGTCTTAGACAGCACACCAAGATTTATTTATAGCGCGAGGCACTCATGGGAGGTACGGACCGCACATTGCT
>DAIOEQ010000101.1:0-7311 GCA_036746215.1 Prevotella sp. | reverse complement strand
GAACACGAAAGTAGGAGATAAACACCTATGATTAGTGTTTACCTCCTACTCGATTCTGATGGCTTGTTACCCCGTTCCTGCTCCATCCCCGTTGCCAAGAACTCACGGGGTGACACCCCAAGGTCTTTCTTGAAGCAAGTGGAAAAATACTTCGGATTACTGTATCCCACACGGGCCGCCAGCTCATTGACACGTATGCCAGGGTTCTCAGCCAGTATCTGGCAGGCTGCCTTCATGCGTATGCCACGTATGAACGATGTGGAATCCTTGCCCGTCAGTGCCTTGAGCTTGCGGTAGAGCGTAGCGTGCGAAGCTCCCACCTCGTCCATCATGTCGCGGTGGGAATAGTTTTCGTCGGCTATGTGCCTGTTGACCGACTCCGTGCACTTGCGCAGGAATTCCTTGTCAGTCAAGGCCATCTCTCTCGCTTTTCCAACAGCCTCCTGCATGGCCCTGTCGTCTTCCGACTTGCCCAATTGGTTCAGGGCGTCAATGAGCTTGTCGGTTTGACTGGCCATCATGTAAGCCGATGCCTGCAAGGCGGGTCTGACACGTTGCTGCAGGTCATGGGCCAAGCCGCTGATGAGCGCCACGGGTGTCATGAACTCATGGATGACATGGGTGTAAAACTGCGTCATCTTGTTGTACTGCTCGTTGAGCCTGCGCTTTTCCCAAGCCGCCATCTCCAATTGTCTCTTGACGTGCCTGTGTTTGGCCCTGTTGTGCGCCACAATGACAACCAGCGCAATGAGCAGTGCGGCATAGGCCGCCTTGGCCCACCAACGCCACCACCAGGGTTGCATGATCTCAAAGCTCACGGTCCGCATCACGCCACCATCGCCTTGCCATGGCTCATACACGCCGTAATGCAAGACATATTTTCCTGGAGGCAAGTGGTTGTAGCGTATCCGGTTGTCGCCCATGCCTGTCAGTTGGATGCTGTCATCCACACCGTCAAGCTTGTAGCAATAGCGCACCGATGACTCGTTGCCGTAATCAAATGTGGAGAAGGCCACGGAAAGTGTGTTTTGCTTAGGGCTGAGCAGGAACCGCCCATGGGTCATTCGGCCATAGATGTCCTCGCCTCCTGCCTCGACATCAGCGATGACCGCCTGGCGTTTGGCTTGCCGGCTCAGGCCGGTTGGCCTCACTCGGACGAGCAGATGCTGGTTGGCTATACAGATGGTGCCATCGGCCAGTCGAGTGCTGATGGCGTTGCCAAAATAATGTGTTGGCAATCCATCATGTTGTGTATAGAGCCGTTGGAAGACAACGTTACCCTCTTTGTTAAGCCGTAGTTGCATGATGCCGTAGTTGGTGGTCAGCCACAGGTCACCGTTTCGGTCAACGTCCATGCTGTGCACATTGTCGCCCTTGATGCCGTATCGTGCACTGACGGATTGGAACGCGTCAGCTTTTGCGTCGTAAAGCAGCAGTCCAGGTTCGCTGGTGGCCGCCCAGGTCCGTCCCGCCCGGTCTCTCACGATACGATAGACACCTCCTATCTGGTAAGGCCCATGAGAAGAGTGTCTGTCGGTCAGGGCGCTCATTCTGGCAGGTTGGCTCGAACCACGCATGCCCACATGTGTGTATAGCGTGAGCCGGGCACGTCGCAGGCCTTTGTCTCTAAGTGTCACTCGCGCAATGCCGCCCACAAGCCCAAGCCACAGCTGCGTGTCACTTGTGCGGTTCATGGTGAGGATATGCGTGCGTCGGATGTCGGTCGTGCCGATATGGCTGACGAGATGTCCTTGGCGCATGTCGGGCGCGAGAACGTACAAGCCGTTCCATGAGGCCATGAGCATCTGTCCCGAGGGCAGCATGCCCCATGCGTAACAATCATTGTGACGCAGCCACGGCGTTTTCCCCACCGCAAGATGCTTGTCAAGTTTGCCATTGTGATAAATATAGGTACCCTCATTAAGTGTGCCTATGAAAAGCCGTCCGTCAGGCGACTCGTAAATGCAATTGATGTCGTGATGACGGGCCAGCAGGGATGTGTCAGGCTGTTGGCTGATGGCCAACTGTGACATCAGTGCGCATGTGTTCCGCAAGAAGGTAGGCCGCTCCGTGCGGAAGGGCGCGCCACCAAAGCGGTTGAGCCATATGCCCTCACCGTCTGTTGCCGCCCAGAGGTTGCCGGCGTGGTCTTCGAAAAGACGCACCACCACTTTTCCGTTCAATTGCATAGAGGCTCGCCTGCCGTTGTCTAACCTCACGACACCTTTTTCGGTGCCCACATACAAGCACTGGCGCTTGCCACTGTAAAGCAGCGAGCGGACGACAGTATGCTGGAAGCCATCTATCGCTCGCAGCCTGTTGCCGTCATGTTGATAGAGTCCGTTGCCGTTGGTTCCAATGACGATATGCCCGTCAGCCCCCACGATAGTGGTCGTCGGACTGATGTGGTCTGTCCCCTTGAGACGCACGCATCGTCTGCCGTCCGCCGTTATGCGAAAGACGCCATCACTTGCCGCGACCACCACACCGCCTCCGGGCAGGTTGGCGATGTCGAGGATAGGACGAGCTGTCATGCCTCCTTGCCTGTGGCAAAGTCCCTGAGGAGTGATGCGATACAATCCCCGGCCTGTGCCTACCCACAGTGTGTGCCCGTCGACGCAAAGGGCTCCCACGAAATCATCGCCCTTGAAATGGCGCGAGGTGATTTGGCGTGTGAGGCAGGAATAGGTGTTGAGGCCAAAGAATGACCCGGCATAGACGTGGCCAAAACCATCGGCACACAGGCTGCGGATGTCACACGAGCTGAAGCTGTGAGGCTTGTCCATGTCATTGCGATAGAGCTTCATGCTGTAGCCGTTATAACGCACCAGGGCCAGACGGGTGCCAAACCACATGAAGCCCTCAGCGTCCTGGGTGATTGACGTGGTCTCCTCGCAGGGTAAATCGTCTATATGCTGCCAGTGCTCTTGTGCGCCAAGCGGCAGGATAAAACACAGCAGGAGCAACAGGACACAATGTCTTTTACGGATGATCATGTTGCAAATATAGGTATTTTCCGTTCAATTTGAGCTTGCTAACAGGCTTAAAATGTATCATTTTCACCCGTTGAACCCATTTTAAACCATTTTGAACACAAAGCGACCTCGTGTACGACAGTGAGTTAAGTAAATTTGCCCCAAACTTTTACGCAAACCTATATAGACTTATGAGAATGAGAACAAGAACCTTGACATTGCTCCTTGCCTCATGGGTGAGCTTGACAGTAAGTGCCGCATCGGAAATCGTGGAGACACGCACGCTTGGCTTGCTCAATCCCATCGGCATAGAGAGCACACCCAGTTTCAGTTGGAAAGTGAAGTCAGATCATCGAGGCTACCGTCAGCAAGCCTACGAAATCACAGTGTCGGAGGCGGGTGGTCCCACGTTGTGGACAAGCGGAAAGGTGACCAGCGCGCAACAGGTTGGTGTGCGCTACGAAGGGCCAGCCCTAAAGAGCCGCACGCGCTATGAGTGGCATGTGGTAGTCTATGACACCAGCGGTCAAGCGTCAACCACAGGCGAGGGAACCTTTGAGACGGCACTCCTCGACGCGGCCGAGTGGACCACCGCCAAATGGATAGCCCCCAAGGCTCCGTCATGTAAGGCGAAGGTCGAAATCGTGCCCGAAGGTGGCTCAACGCAAGCCCGTTACCTGAAGCTCGATGTGCAGTCATCCGGACCTCATGCCGCTGCGGACCCCAACTACGGCTTCGTGCAACTGGCCGAGATAGAGGTGTACGACAGCAAGGGCGCGAACGTGGCGCGCACCGCCACGTTCACCGCCAATCCCTCATGGGAACTCACCAACTATGGTTGGAGCGTCGACTACCTGCACGACGGCGTTGTGTCCGGCGGTTCAACCAATGGTTTCACCACTCCCCAGAATGTCACGGCGACAACCATTGTGGCCGACCTTGGCTCCGTGACCGACGTGGCGCGCGTCATACTCTACCCGCGCCAAGACGCCGCCGCTGTCGGCAACGCCGAGCAAGCCGCCAACTTCCCAAGCACGTACACTCTGTCGGCGGCGTCTGCCGATGGCGACTACTCACCCATCTATGAGGCAAAAGACGCGCAACCACCCACCTACACCAATGACATCAACGTACCTTACATGGGGCGCAATTTCACCATTGACGCTACGCGGAAAGTAGTCTCGGCACGACTGTACGCCTCTGCCATCGGCGTGTTCGCCATGCGCCTCAACGGGAAGCCTGTCACCGATAATGTGTTGGAGCCTGGCGAGAGCGCGTTCGACAAGCACGTGCTTTACAGCACCTACGATGTAACCGACCTGCTTGCGACAGGTCGGAACACACTCCTGGCGCAAGTGGCGGGCGGCATCGCCAACATGAGCAAGATGCCCGACCGCTTCGTGAAGCCCGAATTGGCTTCGAACGCCGCCACCACATCGTTGCGCGCACTCCTTTATGTGCGTTTCGACGACGGCACCGAGCAGTGTGTGCCCACAGACGCAGAGTGGGGCACGCACGCCTCTCCCACCACGGGCAGCAACTGGTATGGTGGCGAGGACTACGACGCACGCTTGTTGCCCAGCGGCATTTACTCTTCTGGCTACGACGTGAGCACATGGGAACGGTGCCAGGTGGTGCAGCCCACGTTTTGCGCTCCCAGCGTGTCGGCCAACACCTTGCCCATAGGCCAGATGCGGGCACGCGAGTATGAGCCGTTGCGAGTGGTGGAGAGTTGGCCGGCCGTAAGCGTCACCCGCAACGCCGCCGGCAACTATCTGGTGGATTTCGGGCAAAACTTTGCCGGCACCTATGCCTTCACCTTGAAAGCGCCCGCTGGCACCAAGATAACGCTCTACGACTCAGAGCTTCAGGAAAACGGCTCCTGCAAGTTCGAATACATGTACCAGCCCCGGGGAGCGTCCAATGTCACGCTTGACACTTATGTCTTCCGAGGCGATGAGGCAGGCGAGACTTGGGGGCCAGAGTTTATGTATCATGGCTTCCGTTACCTGGAGGTGAGCGGTCTTGAGGAAGCGCCCTCGCCGGAGTCTTTCGTGGCCAAGCGCATCCGTTGCGCCATGGATGTGGCCGGCAGTTTCCACACCAGCAACACATTGCTCAACGACATACACACCATTTGCCACCGTGGCATGGAAAGCCAGCTCTATAACACCGTCACCGATTGTCCGCACCGTGAGAAGTTGGGATGGCTGGATGTGCCCAACCTCATGTACCAGTCGTTGTCTTATAACTTCGACGTCAAGTCACTTCTCTCTAAAGTGGTGATGGACGCTTTTGACTCGCAGGGCGCCAACCACTACGTGCCGAGCACCGTGCCACACTTCATGCGGGCCTACGACGATGACCTCAACTGGGGTGGCGCAGCCATCACCATTCCCTGGCGACACTACAAGATGTATGGCGACACGAATCTGATGACGCGCTATTACGACCAGATGAAGTCGCTGATAGATTATTACTCGTCGCTCACCGACAACCACATCGTTCGCAATTACAGCGTCTTGTCTGACTGGGGACAAGAGACCAGTGGCCTGGCGCAACCCACGTCATCGCCCTTCACCCTCACTTGCACCTATTATTATTTGCTCAACGCCATGGCCGAGGTGGCCCAGGCCCTGGACCGTCCTGCCGACGCTGAGCAATGGAAGGCGGAGGCCGCCGAGGTGAAGAGAGCGTTCAACACGCGCTTTTTCAACAATGGCGTCTATGAGCATGGCAACCAAGCCAATTACGGCATGGCACTCTACTACGGTCTCGTCGACGACGCTGACGTGCCTGCGGTGGCCAAGGCCCTGGCCGATGCCGTCAGGGAGAGCGGCTACTGTGTCAAGACGGGCGAGGTGGGCCTGCGCCCCACGCTGATGTCGCTGGCAGAGCATGGATACAACGATGTGGTGTATCGCATGGCCAACAAGACCACTTATCCCAGTTATGGCTACTGGATCAAGCAAGGAGCCACCACGTCGCTTGAGTACTGGGACATGTCGCTCAGCCAAAACCACTGCATGATGGACCATATCGAGGAGTGGTTCTTCGCCCAGCTCGGTGGCATCAGCAATGCGGGCGGCGGCTATGAGAGCGTGCGCGTGGCCCCCTGGATACCCGCCGACATGGCCTCGGCCGACATCTCCACGATGACACCGCGCGGACGCGTGGCCGTGGCATGGCAACGCACGTCGCAGACCACCACCTACCGTCTTTCCGTTCCCGCCGGGGCGACAGCCTTGGTGACGTTGCCCATCATTCGCGGCAAACAGTTGAAGGAGGGGGCTGTGGCCCTGCAGAGCGTGGAGGGCGTGTCCGACGTGCAGTACGCCGACACGTTGGTGACCTTCACGCTGGGCAGTGGCGACTATGAGTTCACCCTTGACGGCAGCACGCTTGAGGAACCGCAGGAAGACCCCGACAAGCCCCAGGGTGAGGACGTGACCGCCCGGTACTTGCTCAATCCGGGTTTTGAGGAGAAAGACACAAGTGTCGTTCCCTGGGCTCCCGCCCATTGGACGTTGTCCTTTCCCGACACCGACGGGGCATGGGGAGCCTTGAGCACCAGCGACCAGCGCGGCGTGAACCCCACCGAAGGCAAGTACGACTGGCACGTGTGGTACAACAACGATTATGTGTCGGTGCGGCTGTCGCAGGCGGTCAACCTGCCTGCCGGCAACTACAACCTGTATGGTGACCTGCGCTGTGTGGACAACCGGGCCATTACGGGGAGCCAACGTCTCTTTGCCGTGATGGGGACCGAGCCGAGTGCCGCCACCGTCTACTCTGAACCATACAATAGCGACCAAACCGTCAACATCAACGTGAGAGACAATGAGAACCTGCAAAACTGGCGCACACTGAGCCTGGCCTTCTCGTTGCCCGAGGACGCTACGGTCACCCTTGGCTATGATTGTCCCGCCACCGACGGCACGGCCTCGCTGGGCGGTTTTCAAGCTGACAATGTGCGCCTGTTCAGTTTGACGGCAGACACACGAGTGACAAGGCCCACCCCGCAAGACGCCCAGCCCGTGAGCTATTACACGCTCTCGGGCATGCGGACATCGTCGCCACAAGCCGGCCAGCCCGTCATATGCCGCCAAGGCGGAAAGGTCATGAAATACTTGTTCAGGTAACAGCCTGGCAAACCCTTCAGCGTGAATAAGCCCACACGGACCGACTGCCCGTGTGGGCTTTCTGCCGATAGGCATGCCCGGTCAAAAGTCAAAAGTCACAGCACAAATATCAATTCTTCTTGCGCAGGCTTATGGAGAATTTGTAATTTTGCAGCAGATAAACTAAGTGACGTTAAAAAAATAATTTGGTACGA
>DAIOEQ010000100.1:0-7315 GCA_036746215.1 Prevotella sp. | reverse complement strand
AATGTCAGTTCATCAGTTGCAGTTTCCTGCGCATACCCCCCCCGACGACAATCGTCATCAAAAGGAGCATTAGAATTCGTAAATGTTTTACCATAAAAAGAAACCTTTTAGTTAACGATATAAGTCTTAAAACTTGTTTACGGGTGCAAACGTATAAATAATTTGGCAAACAAACAAACTTTTCTGCATATTTGTGTCATTTTGCAACAAGAATGTTACATCCGCCGTGTTTTTATAGCGCCATTAAAAGCTATCGCCCGCGTCACATAAAATGACGTGGGCGATGCGCGATCACATAATGATGGTTACTATTACCATCAGTACCCTCTGGTATTCCTTCTCTCCGTGGCCATCTGCTCCTTGATGCCGCCTTGCTCGCGGAAGTGTTGTTTCTGCCATTCGATGAGCCCACGGATGAGCACATCCGCTTGCGCGATGAGCGTGATGGCAATGTTGCAGATGGTCTCCGCCGACCGTTCCTGGATTTTTTGCGCGTAGTCTTCCGGGTTGTTGTGCGTGCGGCAGTAGAGGCGCGTCTGCTCGGCCTGCGGTGAGTTGACGTCCCACAGCTTGAGGCTGTGCACGCGCAGGTAGTCCTTGTAGTCCTCCATCAGCTCATGCAGGCTGGCGCGGTTGACGTTGGTCAGCTTGATTTCCATTTCGGTGGACGTCACCCCGTCGATATTCCCCTCCACGATGTTTTGTTTCCCCGACCTTGCCGCCTGCACCATCTGGTCGATCGTGCGGTCGCCCCGCTCCAGGTACTTGTGGGCGAAGTAATAGGTGATGTCGTAGATGATCACCGCCTTCTTGTAGCAGAGAAGCGTGTGGTAGTCCTTGCCCTGGCGGAGGAAGTGGTTGTTGACGGGGTGTTTCATGGTGGAGGAGGAGTTGAGGGTTGGTTTTATTTTTTTTTTTTTGGGGGGGGATGGGCATAATAGGCCTATTGGGCCTATTGGGCCTATTGAGCCCACGCCCATTGAGCCTATTGGGCCCATCATGCCTATTGGCCTGTGGGCTATGGGCATATTGGGCATAATAGGCCTATTGGGCCATGCCCATTATGCCCATCGCGCCCAGCTTGCTCATCTTGCTCAGAGGTCCCAGCCGATGGCGCTGGCGCCGAGCACGGCGGCCGAACTGCCGTCGAGGCCGCTCAACAGGAACTTGGCCTTGCCCCGGTAGATTTTCAGCACGTGCTCGTCATAGCTCTTGACGAGCGGTTTCATCAGCAAGTCGCCCGCCTTGGTCAGTCCGCCGAAGAAGACGAAGGCCTCCGGCGATGAGAACGCCGCGAAGTTGGCGCAGGCCTCACCCAGCATCTCGCCCGTGAACTCATAGATGCGCTTGGCGAGCTCGTCGCCCTTGGAGGCGGCTATCGACACGTCGAGCGAGGTGATGTCGTCGGGGTTGATGTCGCGCAGGAGCGACGGCGTGTCGGTGGTGTCGAGCAGTTCGCGTGCGGTGCGCGCCACGCCCGTCGCCGAGCAGTAGGTCTCCAGGCATCCACGACGCCCGCATCCGCAGGGCCGTCCGTTCTCGTTGCGCACGATGACGTGTCCCAGTTCGCCGGCCATGCCGTCGCATCCGTAGACCACCTTGCCGTCTACGACGATGCCCGAGCCTACGCCCGTGCCGAGGGTGATGACGATGAAGTTCTTCATGCCGCGCGCCACGCCGTAGGTCATCTCACCGATGGCCGCCGCGTTGGCGTCGTTGGTCAGTCCGACGGGTATGCCGCCGAGCTGTTCAGAGAACTTCTTGGCCAAGGGCACCGAGCCGTTGTGCGCCCAGGGCACGTTGGGTGCGAAGTCGATGCATCCCGTGTAGTAGTTGCCGTTGGGCGCACCGATGCCCATGGCCTTGATGGTCTGTATGCCCCCCACCTGCTCGATGATGATGTGTAGCGCGTCGACGCCCGCCTTCACGAAGTCGTCCACGTTGTCGTAAGCCTTAGTCCGGATGGCCGTCGTGGCCTTGATTTCACCACGCGCGTCGACGATGCCAAACACCGAGTTGGTGCCGCCCAGGTCGAGACCGATGACGTATGGTTTCACTGTTTGTTGTTTGTCCATGATAGTTGTTTAGTTAGTGTTTAAGGAAAATGCGCCTGTCGCCCGGCGCGAGCGGACATCCGTCCGGTCACGCCGCAGCGCGTCGGCGACAAGGCAAAGTTAATGCAAAAAACTTGAAACCACGCATCATTTGGCCAAAATCGTCACAATTATTTGCGCGGCCTGACTTGTCGTGGCATTAGCGCCGTGACAAGTCACTCATATTTCCTGTGAAACGTGAAGAGAAGCAGGAAGCCGATGACCACAAAGGGGAAGCCCACCATGGCCGGCCAGGCATAGCCCATGCCCCAGCTGATGGGCAGTCCGCCGAGGAAGGCACCCGCCGCGTTGCCGAAGTTGAAGGCGATCTGTATGCAGCATCCGCCCAGCATCTCGCCCCCCTTGGAGTGCTCGATGATGAGCAGCTGCTCGGGCGTTCCCATGCCGAAGAGACAGCCGCAGCACACGAACATCAGCGCGAGGTGCACATAGCCATGGGCCACGGTGAAGAAGATGAGCAGCAGCGCCACACCCGCCACGGCCTGCAGCACCGAGGCCGTGAGCCCCGCCTTGTACTTGTCTGACATCCAACCGCTGAGCAGGTTGCCAATGACCATGCCCAGGCCGGCGAAGGCCATGTAGAGCGGCAACCACTGGCCCGACAGCCCACCCTCGCTGACCAGGGCGGGCGAGATATAACTGTACCAGGCCAAGATGCCCCCGTTGCCAAACATCGTGGCGAGGATGATGAGCCACGGGTCGAGATGTCGCAAGAAGCGAAACTGTCCCTTGTAGCCCGTGTCGGGCAGCGGGTCGAGGTTGGGGATGACACGCGCCACGAGCGCCAAGGCCACGAGGCTCCCCACGGCGATGACGGCAAACGCCAGCCTCCACGACAGCTCGCCCGAGAGCAGCGTGGCCACGGGGTTGCCGAGCAGGTTGGCAAACGTCATGCCGGCGCACATGATCGACACGGCGCGCGTCTTGTGGCTCTCGTCGGCCAGGCGGTAGGCCACGATGGTGCCCACGCCATAGTAGGCGCCATGGGGCAGGCCGCTGATGAAGCGCGCCGCCATGAGCCACCAGAAACTCTGCGCCGTGACCGACAGCAGCGCGCCGATGAAGACAAGCGACAGCAGCCCCAAGAGGATGTGCTTGGGCCGCAACTTGTGGAGGGCGATGAGAAACGTGGCGCCCACGCAGACGCCCAGTGCATAGATGGAGATGGCGTGGCCCGCCTGCGGGATGCTGATGTGGAGGTCGGCGGCTAAGTCGGGCAGGATGCCCTCCATCACAAACTCCGCCATGCCCAGCAAGAACGTGCCCACGGCAAGCGCCAAGAGGCTACCCATTCCTTTTACCATAATCGTGATGTTGTGTTGATAATCCTGAAATGCGACTGCAAAGTTACGCATTTTGCGGCGGACGGAGGCCTTCCGACCGCAATTTCTGCATCTACGAGGCAGTCTCCGCAGGCGCGCGTGCCATAGCCCATCGGCGAAAGATGATGAATATTACCGACAAACAGACCCGAAAAACAGGCGTTTTTCCGCGGCGCGCATCAGTCGTCCGCAAATACGCCCTGTTTTTCGCGTCTTGCACAAACACCTGAATACCAATATTTTACAAACGCTGCAAGCGGATTTCGCCATCATTTCCTTTTCTTGACACGATGATAGCTGACCTATCGTCGCTCGATTTGGCAGCTATCGCGGGAAGAGCGGTGAGCCATCATCGCCCGCCAAGGCCTTTGCGGCGCCTCGATAGCCCATCTTTCGACCGCCGCGACCACGCCGGGCCATGCGCCACCGGCCCGAAGCGCCCCCTCCGGCAAGGACTTTTTTCCCTGGATGGAGCACTGCGGAGCGCCCTTCTTTTTCAGAAAATCCACGACAGGGAGCCATTCCTGCTGCGTCCCTAATTCTTAACAGCAACCTCTTCCCCAAAGTCTTGGCGTTTGACTCTCAAGACAAGGTAGCTGACTTCCATGGGCGACGTGGCGCGTTTCTCTTTCAACAAGGCGTCAAACTCATCACGCGACATATCGGAATTGAATGCGTCAACGAGCTCACTCTTCTGAAGAGCAATGAGCAGCACACCCTTGCGATGCATCAACAGCCGCAAGGCATGGATAGCCTGGTCATACTTGGGTCTGGATTCCACTAATTTTCCCATCAGCGCCAGCCCTGGGTCGCCAACATACAACTCGTTGAGCATGGCAATCATGTATAACACCTTTGCATCTGGTGTGTCTATGTTGAACACATCGCCCATCCGCACATTCACCGCGTCAGCCTCATTGTATCGGCCCAACATGGTGAGTGCTCTCGACTTCACATAGAGAGCCTCTTGACAATTGTGACTATCGAGCACCATATTGATGTAGCGCAAAGCTTGCTCATACTGGCCCGCATAAAGGCTCAACAGCGCCACAAGAAAGCGAGGCGCCCAGTGGTCTTTCCGCATCAGGCGCTCTGGCACTTTCTTCACGACTCCCATCAAATGGTCGTCGCAGATGACGGTGTCTAGCATTCGCTTGGCTTGTTGCATGGCTTCCCTGATGTCGCCACAGTTAGCCTTCTCCATCACCAAAAGCAGATATTGCCTAGCTGCCTCATCATAATCACTATGTTGCAGGGCCTCGTAGACCGCCTTTCCACTCTCTATCTCGTTGCCGATGGTACGGTTGTCATTGAATTCCTTGGCAAAAGCCATGATTTCGCAATTGGTGTAAGCATATTGAGGCAGTACATTGCTCGTAAGGAAAAGGCCCTCCAAAGAACGGACACGGCTTAAGGCCACATAGAGCTGGCCGGGCGCAAAAAGACCACGGCTCAAGTCCAAGGACATCTTGTCGAAAGTCATGCCCTGGCTCTTGTGTACGGTGATGGCCCATGCCAACTTGAGTGGATACTGCATGAATGTGCCAACCACTTCCTTTCGTAGTTTCCTGGCCTGATGGTCGTACTCATAGTTAACCGACTCCCATGAGGCTGAGGGTACCACATAGGTCACGCCATCCTCAAGTCTTACCTTTATCTCGTCCGCCGACAGTTCCACCACCTGTGCCAGCGTTCCGTTGGCCCAGCGCCGTTGCGAATCGTTGCGCGTGAACATCACCTGGGAGCCCACCTTCAAACGAAGACGCTGATCAACAGGCAACCGGCTGTCGTCAAACTTGCCAGCGACTGTTCCCTCGTAGACAAACTCTTTCTCCTCGATCTCATCCAGGCGCCGACGGTTGATTTCATCGGCAGTCTTGTTGAGCGACGACAGGGTGATGACCATCCCTTCCCCAGACTTCGGCTGGCCTACACGGCAATTCAGCTGTGCCACATCATCGGGAGTGATGCGGTTCATGCGCACATCCTCCAGGATACGCAGGTATAGTGGGTCGTTCTGCTGTCGGTAGACTTTCTGAAACTCAATCTTCACAAGACGCATGCGCCTAATGACATCGGCCTTGTAGAAAAAGAAGTCGCCCGCAGGATAGAGGTCACGCATCATGGCGCGTTCAGCGCCCGTCCTAACAATGGGGGGCAACTGGAACATATCGCCCACAAAAATCATCTGCTTTCCGCCGAAGGGCTGTGTGGTGCGGAGCGTCTTGCGGAGCGTATAGTCGATGGCGTCCACAATGTCACACCTGACCATCGACACCTCGTCTATGATGATGGTGTCGGCATGCAGGAGCGTGAGGATGCGCTCTTGGCTGAGCTTGCCACACGTGCCTGGTCCGCACACCTCCATGGGCAGCCCGAAGAACGAGTGGATGGTGTCGCCGCCTGCCTGGATGGCCGCCACGCCTGTGGGCGCCAGAGTGACAAACTGCTTGGCAACCATCTTCTGTACATTGCGCAAAAAAGTGGTCTTGCCCGTGCCGGCACGTCCGGTGAGGAAGAAGCTGCTGTTGGTGTTGGCTATGAGTTCATAGGCAAGCACCTGCTGTGGATTTTGATTGTCAATACGCATGTTTTCCATCTTTATCGTAGTTCTATGGCTGGTAGTATTTGGGTGATACGTGTGTTGAAGTCTTCGTCAAGAAAGCTCTTGTAGCATCGGTTGACGAGATCCTGGGCCTGTTGGTCCACGGGTGCTGCGGTGCGCTGAATCTTCAGGATGGCGTGGAGGTAATCTTTGACCATGTCCACCGATTGGTTCCGAATGAATTCCTCCTTGCGAAACACATTCTCATAGTCACGCTTCTGTATCAGTTTGAGTTTTCGTCCATTGAAAGCATAGAGTTCTATGCTGTCGATGTAGGTCCAACAGTGGAAGGTGCCCACATTCTCTATGATGACGATGCGATCGCAGAAGCGCACGCCACGATAATGCCGATTACCGTTTGTCGTCTCATACTCATCACAGATAAACATTTTTTGACTGTTGTCCCACGTGGGGACGTGTGCTCTCTCATTGCCATAGGTGGGCAGGATATTGTCGAGAAAGTCGTTTCTGAGTGCTTTCGCCAGTATTGCCATGGTTATGTCGTGTGTTTGATGGTTAGATGGATGTTGGTTGCCTCTCTGTAAGATAGGCTTCCTACGCCAAGCACTTGCGTTGCGTATCCTCGATCATTTGGCGCGAGTAAGAGAAGGCTTGCGCGCTGCTGACAGCTGAGCCGAGCGCCTTGGCTTGTCCCAAGAGATAGTCGCGCAACATGCAGATGCTCTGCTCCTTGGCGAAGTGCTCGTTGAAGATTCTCCAGTTGGTTCCGCCCCAAAACTTCTGCGCGATGATCTTCGCCTTCGTTCCGTCCCAGCAGAAGAGGGTGATGCCATTGAGAAAAGTATGCTTATACCCCTCACCGATGTGATAGAACACAGCCAGACGCTTGGAGAATCGAATGGCACGATAGTAGGTGTTACCTGCCGCACTGGTGTATCCAAGGGTGAGGTAGACGTTCTTCACTGGGTTGTAGGTGAGAGAAGTGCCCGAGAGTGCGGGGAGTGCCTTAGCGGCGACGAGTGCGAAAGGATTGTTCATTGTTTCTCCTTGATTTTTTGTTCCCACCAAATGGTTCTGCAGCGCCAATCACCAGGGTGGTTCTGATGTTTTGACGCTACAAAGATAGGGCGAAATGCCAAGCTCCACAAATAATTCCATGACATGAATGGTTCTTTCATGGTTGGAACCATTACTGGTTGTAATAACCCTTCAAAATAGGGGCTTCTACAACATGTCTTGAATAAGGTGAGCGAGCATTTAGTTGTAATAACCCTTCAAAATAGGGTCTTCTACAACGCTAAGAAATGTATATC
>DAIOEQ010000099.1:0-7343 GCA_036746215.1 Prevotella sp. | reverse complement strand
GCCATCTTATTGCGTTCTGCGAGGTAGCGTAGGAAATGAAACCTCTCCATTCAAATAAGCGCTCACACCCTGTTCGGGATGGAGCATTGCCTTATTGAATGGATAGATTTTTCCCTACGAAAAATCTTTACCTATTATTCGGTTGTTCTTATATCACTTCAAGTTTCCTACGCTTTTAGCAGAACGCGAAATAATAGCTAATGCTTCTTGTTTAACAATATGTCGTATTTACAAATACTATCTGTTTTTTCTTTTCATGTTGTTTAGTTAGACATTCGTATGTTTCGGGTGATGGGCTCTGACACCCATCACACTTGCAAAGATACATAAAAGCCTACAACAAGAGAAATCTATTTGCGATTTTTTCGTGTTACGCCCTTCCTTTTGGTTCAAAAGCCGTAACTTTGCAAGGAAAGACAAAGAACAGAACGTATGACAATATTCCGATTTTCCCTGTTGCGCCACACCATGAAGGCATGGGCCATGATGGCCGCCTGCTGGTTGGCCGCCTGCCTGTTGCTGGCCAGTTGCGGCAACGAAGACTCCACTGACGTCAACGACATCAACAAGCAGACCGTACTCATCTTCATGCCCTGGACGGGCAACAACGCCAACGACCGAGGGCTCTACGACAACTTCCAACAAAACCTCGACAGCATAGAGCGCGCCGTAGTGGCCAACAAGGGATATGCGGGACGGCTCGTGGTGTTTCTCAGCACCTCTGCCCGCGCGTCGAGCCTCTACGAGGTGACCTACAAGAGCGGTACCATCAGCCACACACCCATCAAGACCTACCAAGGCACCGACTACACCACGGCGGCAGGCATCGCGCAGGTCATCAACGACGTGAAAGCCAACGCCTTCGCGCTCAACTACGCCATGATTGTCGGCGGACACGGCACCGGATGGACACAGGCCGCCGACTGGAGCCAAGCGCCCACCCCCACCATGGCCCGACAAGCGGCCAAGGGCCAACACACGGCCTATCCCCAGACACGTTTCTTCGGCTCGGCCACCCCTGGCACCTACGCCATCGACGTGGAGACACTGGCCGAGGGCATCAGCCAGGCGGGCGTGAAACTGCAATACCTGCTCTTCGACAACTGCTACATGGCCAACGTCGAGACCGCCTATGCCCTGCGAGACGTCACCAACTGGCTCATGGCCTCCACCTCCGAGGTGCTGGCGCTCGGCATGCCTTACGCCTCGATGTGGCAATACTTGGGCTCAGCGACGCCCTCCTACCGCAACATGGTCAGCACCTTCCACTCGTTCTACTCCAACTACTCCACACCCTGCGGCTCACTCTCGGCCATCGACTGCCGGCAGATGGACGCCCTGGCCACCCTCATGCGCAACATCAACACCCACTACGCCCTGCCCGACTCGCTCGCCGACTCGCTGCAGGTGCTCGACGGCTACGACACGCCCCTGTTCTACGACCTGGGCGACTACGTGAACCATGTCTGCGCGAACACCTCGCTGCTCAGCGACTTCGACGCACAGCTCAAGCGCACCGTGCCCTACTCCGCCACGACCGACACGCTCTACTCTTACCTCTACGACCACCCGGTCTACATCGCCGTCAAGCACTTCAGCGGCCTCACCATCTCCGACCCAAGCCGCAACCCGGTGGCCGTCAAGGGTAAACGGAAGACGGCCTGGTGGAAAGCCACACACGCGAATGACTGACTGGCGAAACGGGAAACACGGAGAAAATGCGCGACAATCTACACACGAAAACATCCCGTCCCGCTCAACGAAAAGGACTTTGGTCCCAAACACACGATTTTTGTCTCTGCTCGTAACCGCCTATTATTCAGCAGCTTGCCAAGCAAACAGCTTTATTCGCCTACGATTGTAAACCATTTTCATCAAGAAAGATATCGAATCGAGCCACCGTTCACGCCTTGTCGTGGCCCGATTCCGCACAGATCATCTCCGCTTCTGTCAGAGAACGAGCCTCGATAGCTATCAAATCTCCTGCCCTTGTCTCAACACTGATGACAACACTCCGCAAAAACGACAGGTTGGCTCTCTATTTCAACAGAAAAGCCTAACAAACTTTTTGACCAAAAATCATGACAGCCACAATGGGTTGACGGCAAGAAAAGATGAAAAACGCTTGGCGTTTCGCCCATAACTTCGTAACTTTATCCGCCACAAGACAAAACTCCATCAAGATGAAAAAAACACTTTGTGCCATCGCACTCGCCGTGACCGCCCTGACGGCCACAGCGCAATCGTACACACCCGCCCCCGAAAACTTAGCGGCCCGAGAGAACTTCCGCAAGGCCAAGCTGGGCATCTTCCTGCATTGGGGCATCTACAGCACGTTTGCCCAAGGCGAGTGGTACCTGCAAAACTACGTGCCCGACCGCATGGAGTATGCCAAGGCCGCCGACGCCTTCTATCCCGCCAGTGGATCAAGGCCATCAAGGACGCCGGAGCCAAATACATCTGCTTCACCACACGCCACCACGACGGTTTCTCGATGTGGGACACCCGGCAGAGCGACTACAATATCGTGAAGGCCACGCCCTTCAAGCGCGACGTGGTGAAGGAACTGGCTGACGCCTGCCATGAGGAGGGCGTCGGCCTACACCTCTACTACAGCCACATCGACTGGATGCGTGACGACTACCCGATGGGGCGCACGGGCCGCCACTGCGGCAAGGACAGTACCAAGAGCGACTGGCCCCACTACTTCCAGTTTATGAATGCCCAACTGACCGAACTGCTGACGCGCTATGGCAAGGTGGGCGCCATCTGGTTTGACGGTTGGTGGGACCACGACCAAGACCCCGTACCCTTCGACTGGCACCTCAGCGAGCAATATGCGCTCATCCACAGGTTGCAACCCGCCTGCCTGATAGGCAACAACCACCACATGGAGCCCAACGAGGGCGAGGACATACAGATATTTGAGCGCGACCTGCCCGGCGAGAACAAGGCCGGCTTCGTGGACAAGGCCGCACAGGTGAGCCGCCTGCCCCTGGAGACGTGCGAGACGATGAACGGCATGTGGGGCTACAAGGTGGCGGACCAGAACTATAAGACGACAGCCGACATCATCCGCCTGCTCGTCAGCACGGCGGGCAAAGGTGCCAACCTGCTGCTCAACATCGGTCCGCAACCCAACGGCGAGCTGCCCGCCCTGGCCCTTGACCGTCTCAAGGGACTGGGCCAATGGATGCGCACCTACGGCGAGACGCTCTACGGCACGGACGGCGGTCCCGTGAAGCCCTGCGAGTGGGGAGCCACAACGGAGAGAAACGACACCGTGTTTGCGCATATCTGCCCCGCCAAGGACGCGGAGACACCTCGTAGCGTCAGCCTGCCCATGAGAAAAAAGCCCAAGGCCGTGACCGACTTCCTGACAGGCAAGCGGGTGGCCCACACCTATCGTCGCGGACAACTGACAATCGAGTTGCCCACAGCGTTGGCCACCCCAGACCACGTCATCGTAATAAAGAGGTAATCTTGCGAATCTTAATCACGTCCGACACCGGACCTGCACGCAGGGAGCCATGGATTTCCGTGGCTCCCGTCGCGTTTAATATGGGCAAGGCGTTCCGCTCGTCGACACCCGCCCCACAAAGAATGGTCAGCTCACGACCCGTGTCCTCCGTGAGCTGGCGGGCCCGAGCCACCAGTTGACGGAGCAAGGGTATGCCCTTCTCCGCCGTAGGTTGCTGGCCTGACGTGAGGATGCGGTTAAATCCCAACTGGTGGATTTGCGCCAAGGCCGCGAGAGGATCACGGCAGACGTCGAAGGCGCGATGGAACGTCACGTTGCACCGCAGGCTGCCGTCCCCACGTCGGCAGGCGTCAAGCCAACGCCCACAGGCATCAAGGTCCACATCGCCCGCGCCCGTGAGCACGCCAATCACCACGCCATCGGCACCCTCGTCAAGGGCTGCGCCAATCTCGGCAGCCATCTTCGCTATCTCTGCCTCGCCATAGACAAAATTGCCCGCACGCGAGCGAACCAACACGTGAACCAACATACCCGACGGATGGCAGAGCGCCACAGCCTCGCGTATCATCTCCCGGCTGGGCGTGAGCCCATCGAGCTCCAGGTCACGACACAATTCCACCCGGGCGGCGCCACCCTCCACGGCAGCCCTGACACTCGCCAGGTTGCCACAACACACTTCCAACCGTCTCATCACTGCGCACTCTGGATGGACGTGGCACGGGCATTCTTCTCGCTGTCATCGAGTTGCAGGTCACTCTTCACGCTACGCTCGCTGGAACGGAAGCAGACTGGCATCTCGGTCACCTGGTTCGCCTTGAGCGTGAACATCACGCTGCGAGTGAGCACATCGCCACCCTTCAGGCGCGTGCCCGTGGTGAGCAGGTAGTCGCCCGCGGGAAGCGTCAAACCCTGACGAAACTTCTCTGTGACGGTCGGGTCATCGTCGGCATAATCGAGCGGCGTGGGTCGTCCGTCAACCATCTTTGAGATGGTGTAGCCATGATAGTACATGACATCGGGCGCCACATCGAGCTTGAGGGTTCCCTGAGCCGGCTGGGACGTGGAGGCTGTCGGGTCGCTGAGCCTGAGCCATCCGGCCCCATCGGCCACACGCGCCTTGCCCAAGGGGTCAAGCTCGGCCTTGAGCCCCAACGCGCGGGCGCCCGCCACGGCGAAGAGCTCACGGCTATGGGCGTCGCAACGGCGGGTGTTGTAGACGCCGACCACGGAGAGACAGAGCTGCTTGGGATTGTCGCTATTGTCCACACGGATGTTGCGCTCCACCCACTCGCTCCACTGTCGGGCCGTCATCTTGGGAAGGCGCTGTTGCAGGAAAGCCACATAGGGGCGCAACGGCTCGGTGGAGACACGCACACCTCCGCTGCGCAACGCCTCATCGCTCATCAGGCACGCGTCGCGCAAGACATCAAGTGTCACGTCACGCAAGTCCTTCTCGCTCAACCCTCGCAGCACAAGTTCGGCCTGCGGGTGCTTCTCCTTGAGAAACTGCTCCAACACGCGCCAATTGCTGCGCGCCTTGCGCAACAGCTCGTTGTCGCCATGATAGAACGCGGCCTGCTGATAGTCGGTGCGTATCTTGTCCTCAGCCTGCAAGCGGCGTCCATTCTCGCTGACCGTGTCAACGACACTGCGGTCGGGCTCCTGGAGCACGCTGACAGGCACGTGCCAGTCGTACTCCACGGTCCAGGCGCTACCTGCCCGGTGGCAAGGCGTAAGGGTCATCTCCGTGGTGTAGGCGTCAGCCTTCTGCACTCCATAGCCCCCGCCAGCGCTCACCCACACCTGCAGGTCACCATAACCTGTGGTGAATGTGGCGTAACCGTCGGCGTCACTCCTGACGGTGTGCAAGGGATAGAACTCCGAATAGTTGTAGAGTCGGAAGTCGACGGTGGCGTTGGGGATGGGCGCGCCTGCCCCATCGACCACCCTGACACGCAAGGTCTTGGTGGGAGCGTAGGTGGAGGTCGTCGGTATCTCGCGGCCCGCATAGTCGAAGGTGCGGACGAGCATGGCCCGGCTGGCCGCCCAGTTGAACCACCCCTTATCGAGTTCCGCCTCAGGCTCACAGGCTCCCATGAAGCGCCAACGGCCATCGACCCACACCTCGACCCACGCGTGGTTGTCGTCGGTGTGGGCCCAACGCGGGCAATAGACCTGGCGGGCCGGGATGCCGACGGCGCGCAGGGCAGACACGGCGAACGTGCTCTCCTCGCCACAACGACCGATGCTGTTGCGCATGGTGGCCAGCGGCGCTGACGTGCGGCCGTCACTGGGCCGGTAGCTCACTTTCTCGTGACACCAATGGTTGACCTCCAGCGCGGCCTGTTCCATGGAGAGCCCCTTGAGACGCGGCGCCAGCTCCTTGAAAATCACCGCACGCGCCTCGTCGAGCGACTCATTGTTGACGCGGACAGGAAGCACGAAGTTCTCAAACTCCCATTGTGGCACGCGCTTGCCCCACGGCATCTGCGCGCGGGCCTTGAGAGCCATGCGCACCTGGCGACGCCAGTAGGTCCGGGGATAGTCCACGCTGTCGGGCGTGGGCATATTCTTGTAGAGAAACGCAAGGCAGTCGGCCTCGCCCTGTGCCACGGTGGGCACACTCATGGCCGCAAACAGGATGGCGGCCAACAATCGTTTTATCTTCATGGTATGTTCTGGTTGGGTCAATCTTGCCGCGGGGTCGGCGCCTCATAGTGTCCGTTGACTTTGATGGGTTCGATGTGTATGCTCACCAGCGTGTCGGCACCGAAATGGGCCTTCAGTCGACTCTCGATGTCGGATGCGTGCTCATGGGCGGCATAGAGCGAGAGTGAGCCAGGCATGCGCACATGCATCTCAATGGCGATGCGGTTGCCGATGCGACGTGTGCGAAGGTTGTGAACCTCGCGGACACCTTCCTCGGCATCGGCAATCTTCACTATATCGTCTTCCTCTGCCTCGGGCAGGCTGGCATCGGTCAGTTCGTTGACCGACTGCATGACCAAGCCCCAGGCTGCCTTGATGATGAACGCACTCACGACGATGGCGGCCAGCGGGTCGAGCACAGCCCAGCGCTCACCCAAGAGGATGGCACCGCCGATGCCCACCATCGTGCCGATGCTTGACAGGGCGTCGCTGCGGTGGTGCCAGGCGTTGGCCACGCAGGCCTCAGAGTGATACTTGCGCCCCACGCGCACCGTGAACTGGTAAGCCCACTCCTTGAGCGCGATACTCACAACAGCGGCCACAAGGGCCACGACACCTGGTTGCTGGAGCGTCTCGCCACAGATGGCATGGTAGGTCTTGATGACGCCCGAGTAGCAAATCATCACGCCAACCGCAAACAGCGACAAGCCTATGATGGCCGTGGCCAACGTCTCGTATTTGCCATGACCATAATCGTGGTCTTTGTCCATGGGCTTGCTACTGATTTTCACAAACACCAGCACCACCACATCGGTGGCGAAGTCGGTGAGCGAATGAATGGCGTCGGCTATCATGGCAGCCGAATGGCCCAAGATGCCTGCCGCAAACTTCAAGAGAAGCAGCACCACATTGATGACGCTGCCCGCAAGAGTCACCTTATAAACGGCTTTCACGCGGTCGGGGTTCTCATTGATTTTATATTCTTTGTCCATATCCTAAAAGCTATTAAAAAATCATCGTCTTACTCAAGACTTGCAAGGTGGGATGCAACAAACAACTTGCCAATGACGCATGACAGAGACATTAATTTCTGATTACAAAAAATCTCGCAAGCCTAACCACGGTTAGCAAACTTGCGAGATCTCTCGTCAGGCGACTTCAGCAAATCACCTTTTTTATATTTTGTAAAAGCTATGATTTATTTCTTGCTCTT
>DAIOEQ010000098.1:0-7378 GCA_036746215.1 Prevotella sp. | reverse complement strand
CAACGATGAGATGGAGGCTTTGGCCCAGAAGCTCAGTCCCATCCTCACCAAGCATAGCAATGACGTCATCCTCAATCCACGCCTCTTTGAGCGCGTGAAGCATGTCTATGAGCATCACCGCGACCTCACGCCCGAGGAGCAGATGTTGCTCGACAAGGAATATGACGGTTTTGTGAGAAGCGGAGCGCTGCTCGACGATGCCGGAAAGGAACAGTTCAGGAAGTTGACGGAGGAAGCGGGACTGCTCACCTTGCAGTTCTCGCAAAACCTGTTGAAGGAGACCAAGGCCTACACGCTCCACATCACCGACAAGGAAGACTTGAGCGGACTGCCCGACTCGGCAGTGGAGGCCGCCGCCAACAACGCCAAGGAGAAAGGACTGGAAGGGTGGGCGTTCACGCTCGACTACGCGAGCTACTCGCCCTTCATGACCTATTCCGACCGCCGCGAACTGCGCCGGCAGCTCTACATGGCACGCAACACGGAGTGTGCGCGCCCCGGCACGGACACCTGCAACCTTGACATTTGCAAGCGCTTGGTCAACTTGAGGCGTGAATTGGCGCAGTTGTTGGGCTTCGACACTTACGCCGACTACGTGCTCAAGCACCGGATGGCCTCCACTTCAGGCAACGTTTACAAGCTCCTCAATGACCTCATCGACGCCTATAAGCCGACCGCCATAGAGGAGCAGAAGGCCATTGAGCGGAAAGCGAAGGACCTGGAAGGCGACGATTTCGAACTGCGGCCATGGGATGTGAGCTACTATTCCCACAAGCTTCAGATGGAACGCTATAACCTTGACTCGGAGATGCTCCGCCCGTATTTCCGTCTCGACCGGGTGATTGACGGCGTCTTTGGCCTGGCCAACAAGCTGTATGGCATCACGTTCAAGGAGAACAAGGACATCCCCGTGTATCACCCCGACGTCAAGGCCTATGAGGTGTTTGACCAAGACGGCAGTTACCTCGCGGTCTTCTATGCCGACTTCCATCCCCGTAAGGGCAAGCAAGGTGGCGCGTGGATGACCGAGTTCCAGGAGCAATATATCACTAAGAGTGGCAAGAATGTCCGTCCCCATGCCAGTGTGGTCATGAATTTCACCAAGCCCACGGAGACCAAGCCCGCGTTGCTGACGCTGGGTGAGGTGGAGACGTTCCTTCATGAGTTTGGGCACTCGCTCCACGGCATGTTTGCCAACACTCGCTTTGAGAGCCTCTCCGGCACCAACGTGTGGTGGGATTTCGTGGAGATGCCCTCGCAGTTCATGGAGAACTACGCGGTCGAGAAGGATTTCCTGCGCACCTTTGCCTTCCATTACCAGACGGGTGAGCCCATTCCCGACGAACTTGTCGACCGCATACGAGAGAGCCGCAACTATAATGTCGCCCTGTCGTGCTTGCGTCAGGTGAGCTTCGGACTGCTCGACATGGCCTATTACACGCAAAAGAAACCGTTCGACGCCGATATCATCCCCTTTGAGAAGAAGGCATGGGAACGCGCCATCATCACCAGCCAGTTGCCAGAGACCTGCATGACCACGCAGTTCTCCCATATCATGTCGGGCGGTTACGCGGCTGGATACTACAGCTACAAGTGGGCCGAGGTGCTTGACGCCGACGCCTTCAGTGTTTTCCAGCATAACGGCATCTTCGACCGGCGGACGGCCCAGCGCTTCCGCGACGACATCCTCTCGAAGGGCGGGACGGAGCATCCCATGACGCTCTACAAGCGCTTCCGCGGACAGGAACCAACCATAGACGCATTACTCAGACGAAATGGCATCAAGCGATAAACAACACAAGCTCGATGAGCGCTACCTCCGTATGGCGCACATCTGGGCGGAGAACTCCTACTGCAAACGCCGCAAGGTGGGCGCGCTCGTCGTGAAAGACAAGATGATCATCAGCGACGGATACAATGGCACGCCCAGCGGCTTTGAGAATGTCTGTGAGGATGACAACAACCTCACCAAGCCGTATGTGCTCCATGCGGAAGCCAATGCCATCACCAAGTTGGCCAGGTCGAGCAACAACAGCGACGGGTCGACGCTCTATGTCACGGCTTCGCCCTGCATAGAGTGCGCCAAGCTCATCATCCAGGCCGGCATCAGACGCGTGGTCTATGGCGAGAAATACCGGCTTGACGACGGTCTCCGTCTCTTGCAGAGGGCGGGCATCGAACTCGTTTACCTGGAGGTCGGCCAGTCTGATAACAACAAATGAAGATTGTGAAAATGAAAAACGATAAGAAAAACAGGTTCATGCCGCTGCTGATGGCCATCAGCGTGGTGGTGGGTATCGTGATAGGCTCCTTCTATGCCAACCACTTCTCCGGCAACAGGCTGACGGTCATCAACAATGGCAGCAACCGTCTCAACAACTTGTTGCGCATCATCGACGACCAATATGTGGACAAGGTCGACATCGACTCGCTGGTGGAGAAGGCTATCCCGCAAATCTTGGCTGAGCTCGACCCGCACTCTGTCTACATCAGCGCCAAGGATGTGCAGGCGGCCGACGATGACCTGCGTGGCTCGTTCTCGGGCGTCGGCATCGAGTTTACCATTCGCGAGGACACCATCCACGTGCAGAATGTCATCAAGAACGGACCCGCCGAACGGGCGGGCATCTTGGCCGGTGACAAGATCGTCTATGTGGATGGCAAGAAGTTTGTCGGACCGCAGGTGACCAATGAGGAAGCCATGCACCGCCTGAAGGGCGCGCAAGGGTCAAAGGTCAAGTTGGGCGTGTTGCGCTATGGGCACGCCAAGCCCATCACCTATGAGGTGACACGTGGCGAGATTCCTACCAAGACCATCACTGCCGCCTATATGCTTGATGACAATACGGGATACATCAAGGTGAAGAACTTTGGCGAGAAGACTTATCCAGAGTTGCTCATCGCCCTGGCCAACCTTCAGCAGGAAGGATTCTCCAACCTCGTCATTGACCTTCGTGACAATACGGGCGGCTATCTCCAAAGCGCGGTCCAGATGGCCAATGAGTTCCTGCCCAACAAGAAGCTCATTGTCTACACCGAAGGACGCAAGTCGCCTCGCAAGGAGTATCGCTCCGACGGGCGTGGCGCTTACCAAAACATTCCGCTTGTGGTGCTCATCAATGAGGGGTCTGCCTCATCGTCGGAGATTTTCGCCGGGGCCATGCAGGACAACGACCGGGCAACAATCATTGGTCGCCGATCATTCGGCAAGGGACTTGTGCAGCAGCAGATACCCTTCCCGGACGGAAGCATGATTCGCCTGACCATCGCCCGTTATTTCACGCCATCAGGCCGTTGCATCCAGAAACCGTACACCAATGGCGAGGACCCCAACTATGAGCAGGACCTCATCTCACGCTATGAGCATGGCGAGTTCTTCTCGCAAGACAGCATCAAACATACCGGAAAGCCTTACCACACGGGCATCGGAAGGGTGGTGTACGGCGGTGGCGGCATCACGCCGGACATCTTTGTCCCGGAAGACACGTCAGGTGTCACCTCTTACTATAAGCAGGCGGCCATGAGTGGACTGATACTTCAGTATGCCTTCAACTATACCGACAACAACCGGCAGAAGATGAAGGATTTCCATGAGATGCTCGATTTGGCCAAGTATCTGAAGCAACAGAACACCGTGGAGCAGTTCGTCAACTACGCCAACAGTCACGGGTTGAAGCGCCGTAACTTGTTGATCAAGCGGAGCCACACGCTCCTCGAGCGCTACATTGACAGTCGCATCATCTACAACATGATGGATGAGCAGGCGTGGACCGAGTATATCAACCAAGACGATCCTGTCATCAACGTGGCCCTTCGCGTCATGCGCAATGGAGCGGCTTTCCCCAAGGCGCCCCAAAAGATAAAGGGAAAGCATGGCAAGGTTGCCATGATCAATCTCGGAAAGTTTGACGCCCGCATCCGCTTGGGTGCCCGCTCGCTCTTGCAAGCCTAAGGAAAAACGGCAGCGTGTGGTTCTTATCCATACGCTGCCGTTTCTCTTTGTCGGCAAGGTTGTGCTTGTCGGAAATTTTTTCGTGCAGAAAACGATACGATGATTCAGTAGATGCGCACCTCAGTGATGATTTGCGCCCCCACTGCGTCGTTGAGCCGCTTCACCAGTTGTGATCGCATCATGTTGAGGTCTTGGCGCAGTGCGGGGTTGATGATCTTGACAAACAACACTTGGTTCTTGATGAATTTCTCGGATGTGTACCGCGCGATGGTCGGTCCCAAGAGCGTGTCCCATGTGTCTACGACACGCCGCTGCAACAGGGGCGTCTCCATGCCCTGCCTTCGCAAATATTGCGACAGCAGTTCGCTGATGGGCTTCACTTCTTTTCTGAACATGGTTTTGGTCTGCTAATCGGTTGTTTTCCAGTGGATGAGGACTTGCTTGTCGCTGTCGGGCCAAACAGTTGCAGGGTGGTTTTTGAGCCTTTGTGGCGCGCGCTGCGCCTATGATTCCGTAAAGGCGCCGTTTTCAACTTGGAAGATGCGGTAATCCTTGCCGCTATGGCTGAGTATCTCATCGAGGTGGTCGCGGTTGGTGTCAGTGATGAATATCTGTCCAAATGTCCCTCCTGATACCAAGTCGATGATGTGTTCCACACGCTGCGCGTCGAGCTTGTCGAAGATATCGTCGAGCAGCAACAGGGGCGTGGTCTGCGAGGCCGTGCGCCTCAGGAAGTCGAACTGTGCCAGTTTCAGGGCCATCACGTATGTCTTGGTCTGTCCTTGGCTCCCCTCCCGTTTCATGGGATAGTCGCCGACCAGCATCTCCAGGTCGTCGCGGTGTATGCCGTGCAGGCTGTAGCCTACGGCGCGGTCTCTCGCCCTGTCGCGCCGAATGACATCGAGCAGGTCGCCCCGTTGTCCGTGTGACACGTATCTGAGCGTCACCTTTTCTTTCTCTCCCGATATTTTTTGGTAAATGGATTGGAACACCGGGATGAACTCCTCCACGAAGGCGGAGCGCCGCTCGAAGACCACCTGTCCCTGTCGGGCCATCTCCGTCTCCCAGATGTCCATGACTGTCGGGTCTGGCTCCTGTTCCATCTTGAGCAGGGCGTTGCGCTGCTGAAGCGCTTTGTTGTAGCCGTTGAGCGCGTCCAGGTAACGTTTGTCGTATTGGGAGATGACCATGTCCATCAGCCTCCGTCGCTCTTCTCCGCCTCCGTCCACGAGAATGCTGTCGTGGGGTGACACGAAAATGAGCGGGATAAGTCCGATGTGCTCCGAGAATTTCTTGTATTCCTTCTTGTTTCTGCGGAAGTGTTTCCGTGTGCCGCGCTTCATGCCGGCGTAGACATTCTCCGAGTCTCCATTTTCCGTGAGGTAGTTTCCCTCAATGACAAAGAAGTCTTGGTCGTGCGTGATGACCTGACTGTCTATGTTGGTGAAGCTCGAGTGGCAGAACGAGAGGTAATAGATGGCGTCGAGCAGGTTGGTCTTTCCGGCTCCGTTGTGCCCTATGAGGCAGTTGACATTGGGTGAAAAGGCCAGGTTGGCCGCCCGAATGTTTTTATAATTGACGATGGAAATTTGGCTGAGTATCATGTTGCGTCGCAATCGTTATATTGCCTATGGCGCCCTCGGGCTTGCCTTTGGTAACTGCAAAGTTACGAGTTTTGACCATGAAAAACGAAAAAAGAGTAGAATAAATTTCAATATCTGAGAGAAAAGTGGTAATTTTGCGACTAAATCGTGATAATAATAAAACAATAAAAATAATGGCAAACAAAAACGAAAATGCAACATTTGATGCTGCAGGAAAGTCAGAAGTGTTCTTCACCAAGCATCGCAATGTTATCTTAGGCGCAATTGTCGCTGTCATCGTGGTTGTGGCTGCAGTGATTTGCTACAACACCTTTATCGGCGGTCCTCGTGCTGACAAGGCAAGCACCGCTTTGGCGCGCGGTCAAGAGTACTTCAACGCCGAGCAATTCGACAAGGCGCTTAACGGTGATGGCGCTGGCTACACGGGTTTCGTGAAGATCGCCAGCGACTATGGAAGCACCGACGCGGGCAACCTCGCCAACCTCTATGCCGGCTTGAGCTATTATCATCTCGGCCAGGCCAAGGAGGCTGTGAAGTATCTGGAGAAGTACTCACCCTCTGACGACGCCATGGTGAGCCCCGCCGCTGTGGCCGCCCTGGGCAACGCCTACGCTGCAGTGGGTCAGGTCGACAAGGCCGTGAGCAAGCTCAAGGACGCCGCTTCAAAGGCGGACAGCAAGGCCGAGACTGGTGCCAACAACAGCCTTTCGCCCACCTTCCTGTTGCAGGCAGGCGAGTTGCTCGAAAGCCAGGGCAAGACTGACGAGGCCCTCAAGGTCTACCAGGACATCAAGAAGAAGTATGTCAACTCTGTGCTTGTGCAGAGCAATGAGATTGACAAGTACATCGAGAGAACCACAAAATAATCGACATGGCTACTGCTCTTCATCATCTTTCTGACTACGATTTCGACAAGGTCCCCGACGCCAGCAACATGTGTTTCGGCATTGTGGTGGCTGAGTGGAACAGTGAAATCACGGGCGCTCTGCTCGAAGGAGCTGTGCAGACACTGGAGAAGCATGGTGCCTTGCAGGAGAACATTCACATCAAGACGGTGCCAGGCAGCTTCGAGTTGGTCTATGGCGCCCAGCAGATGTGCAAGGACGATGGTTTCGATGCCGTGATTATCTTGGGCAGTGTCATCCGTGGTGAGACGCCTCACTTCGATTATATCTGCCAAGGGGTTACCTATGGTATCGCCCATCTCAATGCTGTACAGAACATCCCCGTCATCTATGGTCTCCTCACGACCGACAACCTGCAACAGGCCAAGGACCGTTGCGGTGGCAAGTTGGGTAACAAGGGTGATGAGTGTGCGGTGGATGCCATTAAGATGGCCAAGTTTTAAGTAATCACATAGCGGTGACGCCAAGGCGAGAAGTGTGCCTGGGCGTCATCGTTTTTTATAGTTTTTACTCATGAAATTATACGAACTCATCCAGGCATACGATTTTGACGAGATCATGCCTGAGGTCGCCAACATGTTTCCGGGCACATCCAAGTATCGAAAGCCGTTGCAGCAAGCATACGACATCCTGCGTAAAATGCGCCCTGTGACATCGAAGAAGACCATCCGCTACAAGCTGATGCGCGACGACAACTCTGGAGACTCTTACATGGGTGCGGCCGATGCTGACTTCCGTTGCACGTGGGAAGTTTGCCTCGGCAAGGACGTTTCCCGCGAACGGGGCGTAGACTTGAACGATGCGGAGCTCTTGGCCAATTGCCTGGTCAACGTCTGTCTCATCGCTACCCATCCCCACGCCTTCGATGGGGCTTACGCCGAACTGACACGTCCAGAACGCTAACAACGAGACCCTAT
>DAIOEQ010000097.1:6614-7412 GCA_036746215.1 Prevotella sp. | reverse complement strand
CATATAAACAAAGAAGCGCGATGGCACAACTGCATGATTGCATTTGTACCATCGCGCTTCTTTGTCTTGTCCATGCGCGTTTATAGTTTCACCTTCACCTTCTTGGCTTTGCTTTCATTTTGCATACGGTCAAGAGCAGTCACGACGTAAACGTACTTCTCCGTTCCCTTACGATAAGGCAACTGATACATGGTCTTGTCGGTGATTGTCAGGATTTTGGATGGATCCTCCAAATTGACTTTTTCATTTTTGCTGAAACGATAGATGACAAACTTGGAAGCGATGTCCCCCCAGTTTTTACCTTTGGGCACCTGCCAGAACAGAAAGTAGCCCCCCGGCGTCCAGACAGGCTTCACCTTACGAGGAGCTTTCGGACGTTTCCCATCGATAAAAGGCATCAAGGGTTGCAGCGCTGGATATTTCCAATAGTGGGTCCGGAGCACCGTGCCGTAATTGCCCACGTTGTCAACGACCGCCTTGGCATACCACAGGACAGTGCCATCAACATGGCGCATCTCTTGGTGCAAGGCGTACTTGGCTGCCATCTGGTGGCTCTTCGGGTTCATCAGGTCCGGATATTTGCAAGTGCGCTCCACATCCTCGCCAATAAAGAGAGGACGGGCGGATGCATACTTGTCCCACCACTTGATGAGCGTCTCATAGTCGGCGGAAGCGTGGCCTATCTGCCAATAGATTTGCGGCACGCAATAGTCTATCCATCCCTTGTTGACCCACTTAAGCACGTCAGCATAGAGGTCGTCATAGTTTTGCAGGCCATTGGTCAGTGACCCTTTCTCC
>DAIOEQ010000097.1:1721-6604 GCA_036746215.1 Prevotella sp. | reverse complement strand
AGGGCTTGCAATGATGAATCGTCTCATAGAGTTGCTTGATGAAAAGGTTTACGTTGTCACGTCGCCAGTCACCAATATTGGAGAAGCCTCGCCTGTCGGCTTCATACTGCTGCCCATCGGGTATCACCTGTCCAGCCGCAGGATAAGGGTAAAAATAGTCATCAATGTGGAAACCGTCTATGTCATAATGTGAAACGATGTCTTCAGCAACCTTGCAGATGTAATCACGATTTTCCTGGAAGGCCGGGTTGAGAATGTATTGGCCATCATAGGTGAAGCATCGCTCGGGATGCTGGTTCGCGACATGCTGGGTTGCCAAGGTCGTCGTGCCCTTGGTCTTGGCGCGAAAGGGATTAATCCACGCATGGATTTCCATATTACGCTTATGACATTGCTCCACCATCCATTGCAAGGGATCCCAATAAGGTTGAGGTGCTGCGCCCTGACGCCCCGTAAGGAAGCGGCTCCAAGGCTCAATCCGGCTCTCATAGAGCGCGTCACACTCCGGACGAACCTGAAAGATGATGGCGTTCACGCCATCTTTCTGCAGCTCGTCCAACTGGTAGGTCAGCACCTTTTGCATCTGGTCGCGCGACATGCCCATAAACTGTCCGTTCACCGCCTGGATCCAAGCGCCTCGGAACTCTCGCTTCTGAGCCTGCGCTGTAACCAGGCTCAAAATCATCAAATAAAGTATTATGCAGATTCGTCTCATAAGCATTTTCTTTCCTTTGAACCTTCCGTTCAAGTGGTATACCGTGCAAAGGTACAAAAATCCGTGCGACAATCCACATGTTTCCCTTGTTTTTTGAAAATGCCAAGAACATTGCTTTATCAAGCGTCGCCCTGTCAAGGCATCCAACCTTCATATGAGATGGGTCACCTTTACCTTCTTGTAGGGCTTTCCGCCCAGTCCCAGTTCGGCCAGGGTGTTGTCTCTGATGATGAGTTCACCCTTCTGCAGTCCGGCGATGGCGGCCTTGACTTCTTGGAAGTCACGTCCTGACACGCCAAAGAGATCCTTGACGACTCCATCGGCGATGGTCTGTTGCTTCATGATGAGCGGATACTGGGCATTGGCGTAGAAGTCGCAGTATTTGCTCTTGAAGCTGTCCATGCTCTGCGTGGCAAGGATGATGCTCAGTCCCTTGTTGCGTCCGACAGCGATGAGGTTGCGCAACGGCTGGTTGTCGAAGTCCAGCATATAGTGTGCCTCGTCGATGATGGTGAAGTGGCGTATCTGCACGCGGTCTTCACTCACCGTCTGCTTGGGAAGCAGCTCATAGATGCTGTTGAGCTTCGAGATGATAAAGTAGACGATGGCCTTGGCGATGGGGCCGTCCTTGGGAAAGGCGCTCATCTTCACGATGAAGCACTCGTCCACAAGGTTCACCTCGTCCTTATCGGCAAAGAGGTTGTTGCGGATAAGTTGTTTCAGCACCGACGTGACACTGTCGTCCTTGTCAGGGTTTTGCATCTTGGCCTGATACTTCTGCAGCATCATATTGAAGGTGATGGGGCAGCCCGCCGTCTGCTTGTATGCGTCGACGATGGCCTCGCTCAGGCGGTTGCTCATGTTGGCACTGATGCTGGCCCGGTCAATGGCGCATAGCGCTGACGCCATCTCCGTGGAGTAGAGATTGATCTCAGTGAGGGTCTTGCCCGTGAAGTCCTTGAAGGGAGTGAAAGGCAGAGGCTGCTGCACGGGATCGAGGATTGCCGAGCGGTCCACGTCGAAGAGGGCAAGCCAGTTGGCATTGGCCGGATCAGAGAACTCGCCCTTGTAGTCGAACAAGAGGAAGTTGACGGGGTATGGAGTCTCCGTGGAGAGGTTGCGCATCTGCTGGATGAGCACGGCCAGCAAGTTGGTCTTGCCCGAGCCCGTGGTGCCTGCAATGAGAATCTGCGCGTTCGACACCGCGCGTCCGTTGATGTTGATCTTGGCTTCCATGCCCTCGCCATACTCTCCGATGAGCAGTTCCAGAGCCGGCAGTCCGCTGCCCCCTCCTCGGCGGCTGTTATCCGCCAGGAGAAAAGCATTGAGGTGCTCATCCTCGGAGAGATAGTCAATGCCACGATATATCTCCTTGGCAACGATGCGTCCCACCGCGTTGGTGTCGCTCCAGTCGACGTGGCAGTCTTTGTAGCGCAACTTCAGCAGAGCCGAGAAAAGTGACCGTTTGTTGTCCTTGGTGAAGAAACTGGGCATGATGCGCTGACTCGACTTCGAGAGCGTAATACTTCCCAGGTCGTCCACACTACGTTTCTCGGCGAGGCTGAGGCTGGCTATGAGGCAGATGCGCATCACCTTGTTCCACGTTAAGCTGACACCTTTGCCCCAGGCCGACAGCGCTCCTTGTCTGTCGTCGACCTGTCGCGACAGGTTGAGTCTCCGTTCCAGTTTTTCTTTCAGTGGCAGGATGGCGTCGGTGATGCCTTCCGCCTGCCTTATGTTTTCCAATGCTACTTCCATCGTTATCTTCTTTGTTTTCTATGATGTGAGGAGAAGGTCAGCGCAAGGCTCCGAAATATCCGTCCTCCACGTGTGTGCTCTGGCTCTCCACGTCCCTGACCAGCGTGTAGGCCCTTGAGATGAAGGGCTCGAGTTTTACCAGGTCCTTGTCCTTGCGTATCTCCGAGGTGGTGCAGAGCAGGATGGTCTGCTCGGCCAGCCCGGGAAAGTATTCTTCCATCAGCACGTCGCGGCTTTCCTCGTCGAGCACGCCCATCACGGTGTCGATCATCACGGGCGGGTTATAGTCGCCGAGGTTTCTGAGCACCTTGAGCATCACCTGGATGAAGATTTGCTTGGAAGCTGCGTTGAGTTGGTTGAGGGATATCTCGTTGCCGGCCTTGTGGAAGAGGCGTATGGTGAAGTTGTCCATCGTGTCGGCAAGTTCCACACGGGCAATGCAGTCTTTATATGACATCAGGAGCTTGTTGAGCTGTTCTTTCATATCTTCCTCGATTTTCGACTTCTTACGCTTGAGCAGCGTGTCGGCCACATCCTCAAAGAAGGGCTTAAGCCTCATCAGCGTGTCATATTTCACATCGGGCTCCTGTTGCAGTTGCACATCATATTGGTGAATCCTCTTTTCGAGCTTGTCGATGGCCGTCTGCCGTTCGTCATGTTCCTTCTTCAGCGCTTGCAGGTCGCGGTTGGTCGTCTCATAGGCCTTGATAATCTCGGTGTTTCCGCTCACGCGACTGCGGCGCAGCAGGCCTATCTGGCTCAGTTGGTTGTCATAGTTGTCCAGGCGTTTCTCGAGGTCGTAGCGGCTATCATTGAGGGCCACAAACTCATTGACGGCATTGGCCGTGAGCAGGCCTTTAAGTGCATCGAGCTCGCTCTCTTCAAGAAAGGCGTAGTCATCCTTGCGCTGCAGGGCCTCTTGCTGGCTCTGCAGGTAGGCCACCACGTCCGCTTCGGACACCGTCTTGGGACAGAGCAACTTGACCTTGAGGTAGCCCAGTATCTTGGCAGTCACCTCACGCATCTGCTCCGCAGTGAGCACGCCCTGCCGCTCCTGCCGGAGCGCGTCTTTCTGGCGGATGATGTCTCCGACCTCCGGTGCGATGCCCTGCGCCAACTTCGGAAAGAACACGTTCACCTCCAGCGTGTCCACCACCTGGCGAAGCTGTGTGTTGTACCGCTTCGACATTTCGCGTGTCTCCTTCACGCTGGTCTCCAGCTCCCCTATCTTGCGGTCGGTCTCGGCCGTGTCCTTGGCCCCTTCCTTGGCGGCGTCGTAGTCGGCCTGTATGGAGACAAGATACTTGTACTTCTCGTCTTGTCGCTTGACGTTGTCGTCCTGCGCCGCCAGCATCTTGCCCCGTTCCTCGCAGAGTCGGTTGTACTCCTCCGCTTCCTTCTGCGCGGCCAGTCGCCGTGCGGTCCACGCCTGTTGCAGGCGCTCCGAGGCGTTGCGCAACTGCAGATATTTGTTGAACCCCATCACGTTTTGTATGTTGTCCTTAATGATCTGCGCAAAGACGTTCTCCTTGAGCAGTTCGCTCGACTGCATGGCGTCGAAGAGAAAGTATTTGGACAGTTCCTGTGGAAGGTTGGCCTTGATGATCTTGTTGACCTGCTGCTCGTTCTCGGCGCGCTGTTGTGGTGGCATGGCACTACCATAGACGAAGCAAGTGCCGTTCATGTTGAGCATGACGCTCTCCACGGGTTTGTTGGCGGGATTGAGCTTGTAGGTGCGCCGCAGCAGGTACTGCTGCACGGTGCCGAGCACCATGCCCTCGAAAGACAGCTCCAGCACGATGGCTGGTTCCACGCGTCCCATCGCGCCGTTGTTGAGCAGTTCCTGAAAGTGGGCCTTGTTTCGGATTTTCAACCCGTAGAGCGCTCCGCAGATGGCCTCGAAGAGGGTGGTCTTTCCGCCGCCGTTCATGCCGCCAATGAGGATGATGGGCTCATCGGCCCGCACCGAGAGGTCCAGATCGAGACTCAGGTAGGTCTTGTAGTTCTGTATCTTGATTCGTTTGATAATCATGCTGTTGGTATGTGTGTTTTGGGCGAGGGCACGGTCCGGCCCGTCGTCATTACTTCAGCAGGGTGATGGCGTCGGCCACGATGCGTTCCGTGTCGTCGTCGCTCATCTCCATCTTGTCCACCCTGGCGGCGTGATACTTGCGCAGGATCTCCTCGCTCAGCCAGTCGAAGTTGATGTCATGTTTCTCGCAGAGGGTACGGATGAGTTCCAGATCCTCGCGCCGTATGCCATAGTGCAGAAATTTTCCGTCCAGTCCTTTTGCCATGGTTATGTTATTTTGTTGTTTTACCTTATTAATACCTTTCTTCCCATACAAATGGCCAAATGCTGGTGATTAGGCGTATTTGTCGGGGAAGAAGGCGTCCCACCCTGTCAGAT
>DAIOEQ010000097.1:0-1624 GCA_036746215.1 Prevotella sp. | reverse complement strand
GGCGTTGTGCTTCGCCACGGCGTCGGTGTCACTGCCCATGCCCTTGGTGTCGAAGAGAAACACCTGTCCGTTGTTCATGCGGATCACATAGTCCACATAGAAGAGCGACTTCTCTCCCGTCTCCTTCGTGTAGGGCACGGCATAGTGCTGCCGTCCGTCGTCACCATTCTTGTACCACCAGTCGATGCAGTCGTCATATTCCTCCAAGAACTTCTCGAAGTCAAGCTCTTGGAACGACTTGGCCTGCATCATCTGCATGTAAGGCAGCAGGGCATGGTTGCGCACGTCGTCATTCTCTTGGTAGGTGGTCTCATTGTACTCACGTATCTCGGGCACATTCCATGTGTACCGCTTGAACGAGCGTTCCTTGCGTGTCCGCTTGCGTCGGATGATCATCTTGGTGTATTCGGCGATGGCGTTGCCGATGATGGCCGCAAACTTGGGCTTGTTGCGGTTATAGAGGATGACACCGGGCACATCCGTCTCAAAGACACCCATGTAGTCGCCCATCAGGTCGTTCATGCAGCCACGGAGTGTCGCCACGGCCCCTTTCTCGTAGCCCGTCAGCAGGTCCTTGTAAAACTTGTCGAGCGCCACCTTCAGTTCGTTGAGGTTTCGAGTGAACGAGATACGCTGTTTGTCATCGACCCGGGTGGCGCCCACCTCGCCTGTTATCTCCACATCGCGCAAAATGCTCACCTTGATGGTGTGGCGGTCGAGGCAGATATGATCGATGCTCTCGGCTTGTCTCCTGTTCTTGTCTATGTCTATCATCGGGGTGTCTTCGTCATTGTCCGTGTCCTCATCCGCAAATGGTCCACTGCTGAAGAGCACCAACTGCTTGGGCTGCTTAAACCAGGCCTTGTTGAACGCCTCCGCCAGCAACGGGTAGAAGTCAGGGCCGAGGCGATTGCGGTCGGCGCTGAAATACTGGCTGTAGGTGGAGACGAGCGCCACGTTGTGCAATTCCCGGCGCCGATACGACAACAGGGCGTGGGTGATGTAGTTGTTTTCCTCGGGCTTGATGATGATATACTCACGGCTCAGGTTGGTGTAGACCCAGCCGTGGTTCAAGATGCCGTCGGTGTAGTAGTGTTGTTCGGGCATGCGCATGATGCGCCCCACCGTCTGCGTGCCAAACTCCGCGCTCTTGATGTCGCGGAAGATGAGCAACACGGCAGCTCGAGGACAGTCCCATCCGAGGGCTATGGCCTGCTTGAAGAGCAACGCCTCCGTGAGGTTGTCGTTGCGCTCCAGGCCTTCCAGGTTTTGCTTGTCGGTAGAGAGCCAGACAGCCAACTTGCCGTTGTCCACGGTGACGTCATACTCCACCGCGAGCCTTGTCTTCACCCGTTCCACAATGGCGCGCTCGCCCTCGTTGAGTGTCTCTGAGGTGTCGTTGGGCAACTGGATGAGCAGCAGGGGGTTGATGTCGACGCTTTCATGCTCGTAAGCCTCCTTGATCTCCTTGCGCTTGGCCATGGCAAGGTCGAGCAGGTAGGCTTCCTCGCCCGCCATGCCGCCGTCTTCCTTCACATCGGCGTTGATGGTGATGCCGTCCTTGATCATCTCCTCCTTGATGACCTCCTCACGCGGGATGATGACCACGTCGTCGGCCATCTTC
>DAIOEQ010000096.1:0-7446 GCA_036746215.1 Prevotella sp. | reverse complement strand
TCTACCATAATCACACGGTTTGTTGCGTCTTGCGACGCTAAGTTACAAATAATAATCGAAAAAGGCAATGCCCGCATCCCAAGAAGTGGAAGTTCCCGGATGAGGAGCCTCACGGCTTGGCACGCGCGCGTCAGATCTTGTCGCCGTAGCAGAGGTCGCCTGCGTCGCCAAAGCCGGGCACGATGTACTGGTGCTCATTGAGCCCGGGGTCGACGGCGGCACACCAGACGGTGGTGTCCTCGGGCAGTGTCTTGGCGAGGTGGGCGATGCCCTGCGGCGTGGCGATGACGCAGACCACGTGCACCTTGCGCGGCTTGCCCTTGGTGAGCAGCGCCTTGTAGCCCATCTCCATGGAGCCGCCTGTGGCCAGCATGGGGTCTACGATGAGCAGCGTGGCGTCGTCGAGGCTGGGCGTGGCGAGATACTCCACGTGGATGCCCACCTTCGTGTGGGCCTCGTCGGTGTATTCGCGATAGGCGCTGACGAAGGCGTTGGCGGCATGGTCGAAGATGTTGAGAAATCCCTGGTGGAAGGGCAGTCCGGCGCGGAAGATGGTGCCGAGCACCAGCCGGTCGGTGGGCACGCTGACGCGGGCCGTGCCGAGGGGTGTCACGACGTCGCGCTCCTCATAGCGCAGGGTCTTGCTGAGCTCATAGGCGATGAGC
The DNA here is from genome assembly GCA_036746215.1 of Prevotella sp. Lineage (GTDB taxonomy): Bacteria > Bacteroidota > Bacteroidia > Bacteroidales > Bacteroidaceae > Prevotella. Next base: position 6,781 of record DAIOEQ010000096.1, on the reverse strand, counting down.
TCGCCGATGCGCATGATGTTGTTGCGGAAGAGCAGGCGGTTCTGCTGATAGTCGCGGTCGCGCATCTCCGCCATGTACTTGTTGATGATGGAATTGGTCTGGCTGAAATCGATTACTTTCATGGGTTATGCTTGCTATCGTGCGGGGACGGCCGCACAGACGTGTGGCGCCGCCCCGCACTTATGGGTTTTACAGAGCCGTGACGTGTCAGTTCTCAGAACCTGACGGTTTTCTTCGCGCCCGAGGCGAGGGTCACGGTGACGGTCTTCTGGTCTTTCGACACCTTGACGGCCTTGACGGGCTGGAGCTCACGGTCGGTGAAGGACGCGCCCTTCTTCCAGAGTTGCAGGGTGACGAGGACACGCGTGCCCTCGACGCGCTGGCGCAGGGTGGGCAGGGCGCACACCTTGGCGACGGGATGCAGTCCCTGGGGGAAGATGACGTCGGCGGGTTGGTCCCACCCGTAGAGGGCCACCATGGCCAGCGTGTAGGCGCCGTTGCCGACGGTCTTCACCTGGCGTCCGCCAATGACGCGCTCGGCCACGGCGGGCCGCTCATGGCCCTGCTGGGCCAGCGAGTAGTGGCCGAGGGTGATGTCGGTGGGCTTGCCCACGGTCACGCGGTCCACGCGCAGGATGCCGTCGGGCAGCGTGATGTCGGCGAGCTGATAGCGCACGGTGGTGTCGGTCTCGAGTACGGCGTCGCGGCGGTAGACACCGTCCTTGTAGTCGCGGAAGGTGTAGAGGCGGAGCACCTCCCACTCGCCCTTCGCGTTCACGGTGCCGTAGTTCATGGATATCTCGCCCTTCTTGCCGTCGGCCATCCAGGGGAACTCGGTGTTGTAGGCCAGCTTGTTGTAGTTCTCCGAGCTGCGGAACTTCTGCCAGTCGCTGGCCACCGACTCGTGGCACCAGGAGCGCACCTCGGCGGCGCCGCTGTTGGGATAGTCGGTGATGAGGAGCGTCGAGGCGGGCTGGAACTTGTTGTAGACCCGTCCCTTCTGCAGCTCGTCCTTCCAGGGGCCCTCGTTCTCGGTGGCGGTCCAGTACTTGGAGTCGGCGGGCAGCAGCAGGCCGAGGAAGGCCTTGCCTATCCAGAACACGCTGCCGCGGCAGCTGTAGATCTGCACGGCCGGGGCGAAGGGGCCGTAGAAGCCCATGGTGGGTATGCCGTTCTCGAGGAAGTCGGGATGGGTGAGGAACTGCAGGAGCGAGGCCGAGGCGATGCGGCGCATCCAGCCGTAGTTGACATCGCTGAAGCCCGCATACTCGAGCAGGGGCAGCGGCGTGACGGCGGCGAAGCGGTAGCAGATGCTGCGGCCCCACATGTTCATGCGGCCGTCGCGGGCGAACATGTAGGGGTAGTTGTCCACGAGGTCGTGCTCATGGTCGATGAACTGCTTGGCGATGTCGGGATACATGCGGTTGCCGAACATCTCGGCCCACAGCGGGCCGTAGCTCTGGTAGGCCCACATGCTGTAGTAGTCGTAGGCCGGCGCGTCGTTGTACCAGCCCTCGCCGCGGTAGCGGTCGAGGAGCTTGTGGAGCCAGTCGGTGAGCTTCTGCTCGTTGACCTTGTAACCCTGGTCCTTGAAGAAGCTGAGGATGTAGACGTTGAAGAACATCCAGTTGGAGCCGATGGTCGGTCCCTCTCCATAGCTGAGCATGAGCGAGGCCAGGGCGTCCTTCTGCTCCTTGGTGAGGGGGTCCCAGAGCACCTGCTGCGCGCCCTTCATCGAGATGCAGAGCGAGCCGAGCTCGAGAAGGGTCTGGCTGGGTCCGCCCGTGCGGTGGGGTATGTAGCTGCGGCTATTGGGGTCGGTGAGGCCGACAAGCTGGTGGCGGTAGTAGTCGGCCACGCGGATGCCGTGGATGGTGAGGTCGGGATTGTTCTTCAGCAGCGGGGCGGCGATGAAGAGCGTGCGCGCCAGGCCCTCAATCTTGGCCACGGGTATCTGGCCCTCGTTGCGGGGATAGGTCTTCTCGAGCTCCTTGGGGAAGTACATCTGGTCGTCGAGGCAGTGGATGTAGCTGAAGGCGCCCTTGAGCAGGTACTCGCCAGCCGCGATCCAGTGTTGGCGCGTCATGCCCGTGTAGGGGCTGAGCTTGTAGTCGGGGTTGTCGACGTGGAAGACCTCGCGGTCGGGGGTGTCCGCATGGCCGCCAAGGGTGAAGGCCAGGCAGAAGAGCAGTAGCAGTGTGGTTCTAAAACGTTGCTTCATAATGTTTCTTGTGTGTTATATGAGCAAAAATACAAATAAAATCGCAGACTGCCCACCTCTTTCACATGATATTTTGCCGGCGACGCCATTTTTCTTCTTTTTGTCGGAGGTGCGGGAGAGGAAAGACGGCAAAAACGGCACGACCGTGTGCGATGGGACTTTATTCTGACAAAAGTCCTCTGAAAACAGGCGTCCTTTTCCTCCAGGCTATCTTCCGCCCGCAAATGCGGCCTGTTTTTCGCATTTTTCGCAACCTGCTGTCTTTCCGATGTTTACACGTTTTTCGCAACGACTTCACCTTTCGTTTCGCCTTCTCCGCCCCAAGAAAGATGCCCCATCGAGCCTCGAAAGAATAGCTATCAATGGTCCTTCTGTCACTTGTCGCCTCACAATCGGCCAGCTCCCGCGCCTCGATACGTCACCTTTCCGGGCCAAGAGCCTCATCAAACGTATCATCCGTCGGGACCGCAGCTCCCGAAACGGCTGCCAAACGATGATTTCTCCGCCTAAAAGGAATGGCGCGCAAGGGCTTGTTTTTTCGGAACATTCTTGACACATGACAGGCGCAGGCACGCCCCGGTGGCACGCCTGCGCCCTTCGTGGCGAGACCAATCTTCACGCGTCTCACAATAAAAAGCGCGCCCGTGCGTTATTGACTATATATGAAGCTCAGGTTATTGACACTCATCATACTCATCGGCGCGGCCATCAGTTGCGTGGCGCAGTCGTTCACCCTGCGGGGCCGCGTCACCGACTCGGAGGGCAACCCCGTGGAGTTCGCCTCGGTGTCGTGCCCCGCCCAAGGACGCGCCACGGTCACCTCGCTGCAAGGCCAGTTTCAGCTGACGCTCCAGTCGGCCGACTCCGTGGTGGTGAAATTCTCCATGCTCGGCTACCGCGCCAAGACGCGCGTGCTGCGCAGGCCCAAGGGCACGCAGACGCTCCAGGTGAGCCTCTACGAGGAGGCCAGCACGCTCGCCGGCGCCACCGTCACCGGACAGAAGATACAGAGCGGACAGACGCAGAACCTCTCCACCAAGCAGGCGTGTCGACCCACTCCGAGCTGTCGTCGCAGTACAACGTGCGCGGCGGCTCCTTCGACGAGAACTCCGTCTACATCAACTCCGTGGAGGTCTACCGCCCCTTCCTCGTACGCAGCGGGCAGCAGGAGGGACTCTCCATCATCAATCCCGACATGGTGGAACGCATCGGATTTTCCTCGGGAGGCTTCGAGGCGAAGTATGGCGACAAGATGTCGTCGGCCCTCGACATCACCTACCGCCGACCCAAGCGCTTCGAGGCCAACGTGGCGGCCTCGCTCCTCGGGGCCAGCGCCTACGTGGGATTCTCCAACAAGAAGTTCGCATGGGCCAACGGCATCCGATACAAGACCACCAAGTATCTCCTCGGGTCGCTCGAGACCAAGGGCGAGTACAAGCCCGACTTCCTCGACTACCAGACCTACCTCAGCTACAAGCCCAACAAGCGGTGGACCGTCGACTTCATCGGCAACATCTCCGACAACCACTACAACTTCGAGCCCGAGGACCGCGAGACCAAGTTCGGGACGCAAGACAACGTGCGCGCCTTCCGCGTCTACTTCGACGGGCAGGAGAAAGACCTCTTCCGCACCTTCTTCGGCACCGTGGGCGTCACGCGACACTTCTCCGACTCCACGTCGCTCTCCATCCTCGGCTCGTCATTCGCCACCAACGAGCAGGAGCGCTACGACATACAGGGACAATACTGGCTCACGCAGACCGAGACCTCAGAGAACCTCGGCGTAGGCACCTACTTCGAGCACGCGCGCAACTACCTCAAGGCCCACGTGGAAAGCGTCAAGCTGCTCTTCAAGCACACCGCCAAGCGACACGACATCGAGGCCGGGCTCACCTGGAAGCAGGAGCACGTCGAGGAGAACTCGCGCGAGTATGAGATGCGCGACTCGGCGGGATACAGCGTGCCGCACACGGGCAAGAACCTCTACCTCATCTACTCGCTCCGCGCGCGCAACGAGCTCAACGCCAACCGGCTGGAGACCTACCTGCAAGACACCTGGCGATTCCGCTCGGCGGGCGAGCACACGCTCTTCACGCTCAACTACGGACTGCGTTTCTCCCACTGGAACTACAACCACGAGTCGATACTCTCGCCCCGCGTGTCGCTCGGCGTCATACCCTCATTCAACCACAACGTCACCCTGCGCTTCGCCACAGGCCTCTATTACCAGTCGCCCTTCTTCAAGGAGCTGCGCGACACGACCACCGTCGGCAGGGCCACCTACGCCACACTCAACCGGAAAATCAAGAGCCAGCGCTCCATACACTTCATTGCCGGCATGGACTACCGCTTCCAGATGAACAACCGCCCCTTCAAGTTCACGGCCGAGCTCTACTACAAGTTGCTCGGAAACCTCGTGCCCTACTCCATCAACAACGTCAAGGTGGTCTACTATGGCGACAACCGCGCCACCGGACACGCGGCGGGCCTCGACCTGAAGCTCTTCGGAGAGTTTGTGCCGGGCAGCGACTCGTGGGTCACCCTCTCCCTCATGGACACCAAGATGAAGCTCAACGGCGTCAGCGTGCCCATGCCCACCGACCAGCGCTACGCCCTCAACCTCTACTTCACCGACTTCTTCCCGGGCACCACACGATGGAAGATGAGCCTCAAGCTCGCCTACGCCGACGGACTGCCCTTCTCGGCGCCCCACCGCGAACTGGAGACCAGCACCTTCCGCGCGGCGGCCTACAAGCGCGCAGACATCGGCATGAGCTACCGCGTGCTCAACAACGAGCGGCGCGAGAGGAAAAGCATCTTCCGAAACATCTGGCTCAGCCTCGACTGCCTCAACCTCCTGGGCATCAACAACGTCAACTCCTACTATTGGGTGACCGACGTCACCAACCAGCAGTATGCCGTGCCCAACTACCTCACGGGACGGCAGTTCAACACACGCCTGCTCTTCGAGTTCTGACCCTTTCGCGCCTCCCAGGGGCCCACCTCCACCGCCCGTGGCCCACAGACGACTTATCGGCAAGCTACGAGAATATTTCGCCTGACAGCTTGCCGATAACGGAAAAATATCGTATTTTTGCCCTATAATTCACCATTCAACTTGCCGATAACGGAAAATGAACACGATTTCCATCAAGCAATTTGCCGAGATGTACGGGCTCTCGGAACGTACCGTGCGCAACTATTGTGCGAAGGGCCGCATCGCTGGTGCCTTCCTGACAGGCAAGACATGGAGCTTGCCTGCCGACGCCGTACCACCTCAACGGGGACGGCAGAAACTCTCCCCCCTGCTCACCACCCTCCGACAACAAAAGGCAGCGAGAATGCCAGGAAGCATTTACCACCGCGTGCAAGTCAGCCTAACCTACAATTCCAACCATATTGAGGGCGGCAAGCTTACCGAGGAGCAGACGCGCATGATCTTTGAGACCCACACCATAGCGCCACCCGAGGGGAGCGTTCTGCGCGTTGACGACATCGTGGAGACAGTCAACCATTTCCGTTGCATCGATTATGTCATCGACCACGCACATGACGCACTCACAGAAGGCCTCATCAAGCGGCTGCACCAAATGCTGAAAGCAGGAACGGCAGACAGCGAAAGAGGATGGTTTGCGGTAGGCGACTACAAGCGCTTGGCCAATGAGGTTGGCGGCATCGACACGTCAGCCCCCGACAATGTGGCATCGGACATGGCGGCTTTGCTGCGCGATTATCGGGCGCTGAAGACGGTGACAATCGAAGACATCATCGCCTTCCATTATCGTTTTGAGGCCATCCATCCCTTCCAGGATGGCAACGGAAGGGTCGGCAGGCTCATCATGTTCAAGGAGTGTCTTGCTAACGACATCGTGCCCTTCATCATAGACGAAACCCTCCGCTTCTTCTATTATCGGGGACTAAGGGAGTTCCCGCACATCAAGGGCTATCTCGTCGACACCTGCCTGGCCGCTCAAGACAGGTTCAAGGAGGTGCTCGACAGACTGAAAATCAAGTATTAGCCAGAACTCCTTGCACCTCAAGACCATTTTCTTGCCGTTCACAATGTAGACGCCACGCTGGAACGTTATGTAGCAGGAAAATGTCGCTGTCCGAAAGTTGTCTACCACCAGCTATGCAGTATCTTCTGGCAAGCCGACTATATATGGGCCAAATATGTGACGACCATCATTTCTCCCATTGCGCGGCATTCTGCAAGTATTTTCGTCGGATGACCGGCTTGTCACCCATGGAATACAGGGCGAGAGGGTGATATGCCACGGCTATAGCCAAACGACTTTACAAAGGAGAATGGGAGATAGGCAACGTCCAGCCAGTCCGGCCAAAACACCCAATCCAAGACACCCAACCAAGACTTTTTTAGCCAATGAACGTTGCCGTCTCAAGTTTTTTGTATAACTTTGCCACCGACAAGGTTGTTGCAGGGCTCTTCCCTTCCAGCCAAATACAAATTTAAAATCATTTGCCAGACAGAAAAAGCAAGGAAAAGACGCTTCAGGGTGGTGAGGAGCCAAGGCCCACACCACCACGCCTTGAGGGATA
>DAIOEQ010000095.1:3434-7742 GCA_036746215.1 Prevotella sp. | reverse complement strand
ATGCTGACCATCACGGTCATCACCACCAATCCGGCAGCCTCTGCGCCGTTCAACCTCACCGTGAGCAACACCGTGGGAACCAGCGGGCAACTGTCCAACAGCGGCACGGGCTCCCTGCAGGGCTACCTTGTTGACAATGAGGGCAACATCAGCTTCCCCGTCGTTGGCACGCTCCATGTGGCCGGTCTCACCAAGACCGCTTGTGAGGACCTCATCAAGAGCAAGGTGAAGCCCTATCTCTCCGACAAGGAGAACCCCATCGTCACGGTGCGCATGGCCAGCTACCGCGTCACGGTGACCGGCGAGGTCAACCAGCCGGGCGTGAAGCCCGTCTCGACCGAGAAGATGAGCATCATTGAGGCCATTGCCCAGGCGGGCGACCTCACCATCTACGGCAAGCGCGACAACGTGCTCCTCATTCGCGAGGACGCCAACGGAGAGAAACACGCACACCGTCTCAACCTCAACGATGCCAACATCATCAACTCACCTTACTATTATCTCCAGCAAAACGACATCATCTACGTGGAGCCCAACTCCGTGAAGGCCAAGAACTCGGCCATCGGCAGCAGCACCACCATTTGGTTCTCGTTTATCGGCATTGTCACGTCCGTGGCGTCGTTGTTGGTCAATATCTTAAGGAATTAGTGGTCATAGAGACATTGAGAGACATGAAATAGCAAGATTGGAATATAAAGAATTTCACAAAGGTTGAGTTTCTTTGTATTTCAATCTTTTTTTATAAATATGCGATTGTTATAGTTATTGTAAGGTATTATGGATAAGGATATACACGAGGATTGTGGTGTGGCGATGATACGGCTGCTGAAGCCGTTGAGCTACTACCAAGAGAAGTACGGTACCTGGATGTACGGTCTTAACAAGCTGTACCTCATGATGGAGAAACAGCACAACCGCGGACAGGAGGGAGCCGGCATGGCGTCGGTCAAACTTCACACCCGGCCAGGACATGAGTACATGTTCCGTGAGCGCGCCGAGGGCGCCAACGCCATCACGGAAATCATGGCCACGGCCCGCAAGCAGATTGTGGAGGCCCGTCAGTTTTGTGACGACAGCACCGACTTCGACTACCAGGAGATGCCCTTCGCCGGCGAGCTCTACATGGGCCACCTGCGCTATTCGACCACGGGCAAGAGCGGCCTGAAGTATGTGCACCCCTTTTTGCGCCGCAACAACTGGAAGGCGAAGAACCTCTGCCTCTGCGGCAACTATAACATGACCAATGTCGACGAGGTGTTCCGCAAGCTCACCCGCCAAGGCCAGTGCCCCCGTATCTATAGCGACAGCTACATCATGATGGAGGCCATGGGCCATCGCCTCGACCGTGAGGTGGAGCGAAACTTCACCGAGGCCCAGCGCCAGGGACTGGAGAACGAGGCCATCACCGATTACATCGACCAACACGTGCAGATGGAGAACGTGCTGAAAAGCACCATGGCCGACTTCGACGGCGGCTATGTGGTCTGCGGCCTTACGGGCAGCGGCGAGATGTTCTCCATGCGCGACCCGTGGGGCATCCGTCCCGCCTTCTATTACCAGAACGACGAGATAGTCATCCTGGCCTCCGAGCGTCCTGTGCTCCAGACCACGTTCGACTTGGAGTATGGCGACATCCGCGAGCTTCAGCCTGGTTGCGCGCTGCTCGTGCGCAGCAATGGCGAGGTGGCCGTGAAGCGCATCCTCGAGCAGAGGGGCGACAGCGCGTGCTCCTTCGAGCGCATCTATTTCTCGCGAGGCTCCGACCAAGACATCTACCGGGAGCGCAAGAAGCTGGGCGAGCAGCTCACCCCGCAAGTCCTGAAGACCATCAATTACGACATACCCCACACCGTGTTCTCATTCATTCCCAACACGGCGGAAGTGGCTTTCTATGGCTTGCTCCACGGCTTTAAGCATTACTTGAACGAGCAGAAGATCAAGCGCATCGAGGCCTTGGGACGCATGCCCACTCACGATGAGCTCGAGGAGATTCTCCACGACTATGTGAGGTCGGAAAAAGTGGCGTGGAAAGACATCAAGTTGCGCACGTTCATCACGGAGGGCAACGCCCGCAACGACCTCGCCGCCCACGTCTACGACATCGCCTACGGCAGTCTGCAACCTGAAGTGGACAACCTCGTGATTATCGACGACAGCATCGTGCGCGGCACGACTCTGAAGGAGAGCATCCTCCACATCCTCGACCGCCTGCATCCTAAGAAAATTGTCATGGTGAGCTCGGCCCCCCAGATACGCTACCCCGACTATTACGGCATCGACATGGCCCGTCTCGAGGAGTTCTGCGTCTTCCGTGCCACTGTGGCCCTACTCAAGGACCGCGGCATGGAGCATGTCATCGCTGACACCTACGAGGCCTGCAAGGCGGAGCTGAAAAAGCCTGTGGGTGAGATGCGCAACTGCGTGCGTGACGTCTACGAGCCGTTCACGGTCGACGAGATTAACAAGAAAATCGTGGAGATGCTGCGCCCCGAAGGCATGACCACCCCCATCGAGATTGTCTTCCAAAGCATTGACGGCCTCCACTCGGCCATACCCAACCACAAGGGCGACTGGTACTTCACCGGGCATTATCCCACACCCGGAGGAACGCGCCTGTGCAACCAGGCGTTCGTCAACTATGTGGAAAGGAAGCGGAAATGATGTGTTTTTCCACTTTCTTGACGCATACTTTGAAAAATATTAATTACATTTGTACACTTGAGAAAAATCAGATAAACAACGATAGAAGATGAAGAAAGTAACCTTGGTGCTATCAGATGGTACGCGCTTCCATGGCGAGTCATTCGGCTATGAGAAGCCGGTTGCCGGTGAAGTGGTGTTCAACACGGCCATGATGGGCTATCCCGAGTCGCTCACAGACCCCTCTTACGCCGGTCAGATATTGACGTTCACCTTTCCCTTGATAGGCAATTATGGCGTGCCTCCGTTCACGTTTGAGGCCAACACGCTGCCACGTTTCATGGAGAGCGACAAGATTTACGTGGCTGCCATGATCTGTGCCGACTACAGCGAGCAGTACAGCCATTGGAACGCGGTGGAGAGCCTCTCCGACTGGCTCAAGCGCGAAAAGGTGCCAGGCATTACGGGCATCGACACGCGAGAGCTCACCAAAGTGCTTCGGGAGCATGGCGTGATGATGGGCAAAATCATCTTCGACGACAATCCTGAGGTGCCGGAGGCCAACTACGAGGGTGTCAACTTCGTCGACAAGGTGTCGTGCAAGGAAGTCATCCGCTACAATGAGGGGGCTGGAAAGAAAGTGGTGCTTGTCGATTGCGGTGTGAAGGCCAACATTATCCGTTGCCTCATTGAGCGGGGCGTAGAGGTCATCCGCGTGCCCTGGAACTACGACTATACCGACATGGACTTCGATGGTCTCTTCCTGGCCAACGGCCCTGGCGACCCCGACACCTGCCAAGACGCCGTCGACATCATCAAGAAGCAGATGAGCCTCAGCCGCAAGCCCATCTGTGGCATCTGCATGGGCAACCAGTTGTTGGGCAAGGCCGCTGGAGCCACCATCTACAAGTTGAAGTATGGCCACCGTAGCCACAACCAGCCCGTCAGGCTCGTGGGGACTGACAAGTGTTACATCACCTCGCAAAACCACGGTTACGCGGTGGACAGCAAGACACTGGGAAGCGAATGGACGGAGCTGTTTGTCAACATGAACGACGGCAGCAACGAGGGCATACGCCACAAGACGAACCCTTGGTTCACGTCACAGTTCCATCCCGAGGCATGCAGCGGACCCGTGGACACGATGTTCATGTTCGACAAGTTTATTGAGGCATTGAATGCTTGAGCAACTAACGTAATAAAAGATATCTCATGAAAGACCCAAACATAAAGAAAGTCCTCCTCCTGGGTTCAGGCGCCCTGAAGATCGGTGAGGCAGGCGAATTCGACTACTCGGGCTCACAAGCCTTGAAAGCCCTGCGTGAAGAGGGCGTGGAGACGGTCCTCATCAACCCCAACATCGCCACGGTGCAAACATCCGAGGGTGTGGCCGACCACATTTACTTCCTGCCCGTGCAGCCCTATTTCGTGGAGCGAGTCATCCAAAAGGAAAAGCCGGACGGCATACTCCTGAGCTTCGGCGGACAGACGGCGCTCAATTGTGGCGTGAAACTCTATGAACAAGGCATCCTCGAAAAGTATGGTGTAAAGGTGCTCGGCACGCCCGTGCAGGCCATCATGGACACCGAGGACCGCGAGCTCTTCGTCGAGAAGCTCGATGAGATTAAGGTGAAGACCTAAGAGAGTGGGATCAACTCCTTAAGTGCC
>DAIOEQ010000095.1:0-3424 GCA_036746215.1 Prevotella sp. | reverse complement strand
CGTGAAGACCATCAAGAGCGAAGCCTGCGAAAACATGGAGCAGGCGCAGAAAGCGGCCAGTGACTTGGGCTATCCTGTCATCGTGCGTGCCGCATACGCCCTCGGCGGACTGGGATCGGGATTTGCCGACAACGACGCCGAGTTGCGGAAAATCTGCGAGAAGGCCTTCTCGTTCTCGCCACAGGTGCTGGTCGAAAAGAGCTTGAAGGGATGGAAGGAGATTGAGTATGAGGTGGTGCGCGACCGTTTCGACAACTGCATCACTGTGTGTAACATGGAAAACTTCGACCCGTTGGGCATCCACACCGGCGAGAGCATCGTCATCGCCCCGTCGCAGACTCTCACCAACTCGGAGTACCACAAGTTGCGCGACCTGTCCATCCGCATCGTCAGGCACATCGGCATCGTCGGCGAGTGTAACGTGCAGTATGCTTTCGACCCCAACAGCGAGGACTATCGCGTCATTGAGGTCAACGCCCGACTGAGCCGTAGCTCCGCTCTTGCCTCCAAGGCCACAGGCTACCCCCTGGCCTTTGTGGCTGCCAAGTTGGGAATGGGCTATGGCCTCTTCGAGCTGAAAAACTCGGTGACCAAGACCACCAGCGCCTTCTTTGAGCCGGCGCTCGACTATGTGGTCTGCAAGATTCCAAGATGGGACTTGAGCAAGTTCCGTGGTGTCGACAAGGAGTTGGGCTCATCCATGAAGAGCGTAGGCGAGGTGATGGCTATCGGACGCAACTTTGAGGAGGCTCTGCAGAAGGGACTTCGCATGATCGGACAAGGCATGCATGGGTTTGTGGAGAACAAGGAACTGGAAATCCCCAATATCGACGAGGCACTCTGTGAGCCTACCGACAAGCGTGTCTTCGTCATCTCCAAGGCTATGCACAAGGGCTACACGATAGACCAGATACACGACTTGACCAAGATCGACAAGTGGTTCCTCTATAAGCTGAAGCATATCATCGACATCGACGAGAAGCTGAAGAACAAGAACATCAACACGCTCGACCGCGACTTGCTTCGCGAGGCTAAGGTCTATGGATTCACCGACTTCCAGATTGCCCGCGCAATCGGGCTCGAGGCGGAGATGAGCATGCATAAGGCCATGCTCGTGGTGCGCCGCCAGCGCAAGTCGTTTGGCATCCTTCCGGTGGTCAAGCAGATTGACACCTTGGCAGCGGAGTATCCCGCGCAGACCAATTATCTCTACGTCACCTATGCGGGTGTGAAGAGTGACATCTCGTTCAGCACTGACAGGCAGTCGGTCATCGTGCTCGGATCGGGCGCTTACCGCATTGGCTCGTCCGTGGAGTTCGACTGGTGTGGTGTGCAGGCGCTCAACACCATCCGAAAGCAAGGATACCGCAGCATCATGATCAACTATAACCCGGAGACGGTGTCGACAGACTATGATATGTGCGACAGGCTCTATTTCGACGAGCTGACCTTTGAGCGGGTGATGGACATCATCGAGCTGGAGAATCCTCATGGGGTCATCGTGTCTACGGGTGGACAGATACCTAACAACCTGGCCATGCATCTTGACGCTGAGAATGTGCCCATCCTCGGCACATCGGCCAAGGACATCGATAATGCCGAGGACCGTGCCAAGTTCTCAAGTATGCTGACGCGCAACGGTATCAACCAGCCCGAGTGGAGCGCATTGACAAGCATGCGCGACATCGACCAGTTTGTGGACCGCGTGGGCTTCCCCGTGCTGGTTCGCCCCAGTTATGTGCTGTCGGGAGCTGCCATGAACATCTGTTCCAACAAGGAAGAGTTGGAACGCTTCCTCCAATTGGCTGCCAATGTGAGCGAGGATCATCCCGTGGTCGTGTCAAAGTTTATCGAGAACGCCAAGGAGATAGAGTTCGACGCCGTGGCTCGCAACGGCGAGGTGCTGGCTTATGCCATCTCAGAGCACATCGAGTTTGCAGGTGTCCACTCAGGAGACGCCACCATCCAGTTCCCGCCGCAGAAGTTGTACGTGGAGACTGTGCGCCGCATCAAGCGTGTGGCTCGCAAGATTGCCGAGGAACTACACATCTCCGGTCCGTTCAATTGCCAGTTCATGGCCCGCGACAACGACATCCTCGTCATCGAGTGTAACCTCCGTGCCAGCCGCTCTTTCCCGTTCGTCAGCAAGGTGCTGAAACTCAACCTCATCGATTTGGCAACCAAGGTGATGCTCGGCGTGCCTGTGGAAAAGCCCAACAAGAACCTTTTTGACCTGGACTATGTGGGCATCAAGGCTTCACAGTTCAGTTTCAACCGCTTGCAGAAGGCCGACCCGGTGCTGGGAGTGGACATGAGCTCCACGGGTGAGGTCGGTTGCCTGGGCGACGACACCAACCAAGCCCTGCTGAAGAGCATGCTCTCCGTCGGTCATCGCATTCCGAAGCACACGGTGCTCCTGTCAACGGGTGGCGCCAAGCAGAAAGCGGAGATGCTCGATGCGGCAAAGGAGCTTATCAATCATGGATACGAGCTCTATGCCACTGGCGGAACGAGTAAATATCTCTCTGAGAACAACATACCCAACACGATGGTATATTGGCCGTCGGACGAGGGCAAGGAGCCTCAGGCCATGACACTGCTTCATGAGAAGAAAATAGACATGGTGGTCAACATTCCAAAGGACTTGACACCCCATGAGTTGACCAATGGCTATAAGATTCGCCGTGCGGCGGTCGACTTGAACGTGCCCTTAATCACCAACAGCCGATTGGCCTCCGCGTTTATCCATGCGTTCTGCACTTTGGACTTGGCGGATGTCGACATCAAGTCGTGGGAGGAATATTAATCGCGACAATCTGACGGATAGCCGTTAAACACCCATAAAGCCACTCCTCAGCCGCCTGTTAAAGGTGGGTGGGGAGTGGCTTCTTTTATGGTTCGTATGGTGTGGGTGATAATTGAAGTGGTCGTTCACCAATTGCGAAACAGCTCCAGTCCGAAGGTGACGCCGATCGTGCGGTTGCCGTGGCCGTTGCTGAAGAAGACGCCCATCGACATTAGACGGCATGTGAAGCCATATCCCACTTCGACATAGGGATGTACGTTTCGCACGTCGAGCGTTGAGACATAAACGCGCTCCATCTCAACGTAATGGCCTATCCATGGCAACCAGCTCAGCAACAACAGCGGGCTCTCATAGGTGACATTGGCGCGGATGTAGTATTCGGAAGTGTTGTAGGTGTCACCCCGAAGCAATTCGAAGTCGCCGCTCCAGTCATCATTCCAGCCATTGGGCAAGTTGTTCTCCCTGAAGTTCTCATAGTTGAGAAAGTAGGCGTCATGGTCTTTCTTCGTGTAGAAGCCTGTCCCGATGCGCATTTGCCAGGATTGCAACTTGTTGACGTGGTGGATGTAATCGGCATTGAGCTCCCAACGCTCATAGCCCGTGTTGGCCTTTGCGATG
>DAIOEQ010000094.1:0-7829 GCA_036746215.1 Prevotella sp. | reverse complement strand
GCCATTGTTCAACATGGACATTCACGTATTCCATCAGCTACTAAAGTAGAAGCAGACTATGAAGAAGGAATGGTGAACGTAAAGACTTACCATTGTTTTGGTATTGTATGCATCAACATATACGATATGGAAGGTAATAAAGTTAAAACTAATACAGTTATCACATCAATTCCAAAAAAATAATACGAAAACGCATATGAGATTTTTAAACAAGATGTCATGGTCGGTGGCTCTGTTTACCAGCCTCCTACTCTCTTGCAGCCAAGACGACGACAAATACACGATGGACGCACAGGTGAAGGCACAAGAGGTGAAGATGGGCTTTGTGGATATGGACAATCGCGACCTGGTGAAGAATGATTTCTCCGATTTTCGTGTCATCACAAGAAATGGTCTTCCCGCCAACACGCATTCCATCGTAGAAAACGGAAACTATTATTTGGGCTTCACTCCTACGTTGCCTACCGACTCGATAGGGAAGGACAGCGTCAAAATGACTTACCTGGTGAGCTGGAGAAACAAGACAGTTGCCGACGTGTCGTGCACGTTTCGACTTGACTCCGTACGATTGGCCTTCGGAAACAAGCGATATTATTATTCCACTAAAGAGAAATCATACGGAAGAGACGTGAGCGGTCCTGTCAAGGTGCTGGTCGGCGAAGACCACTACTATCGCGAAGAAGGAAGCAACAAAATCTATGTGGTGTTCTATTTCCCCAATGCAAGACTCCAGTCCACAGAAGGGGTGGATTACAACGTGACCATCAAAGGGTTTATGGGACAAAACATCACGCCCAACCAAAGATATTTTGCCGAAGGAGAAGGCGACACAGACAGCACAACGGCCGTAGTGCTTGGCATCGATGGCCAAATTCATAATTATTATGATGAGAATGGACTTCTGCAGGAGCCGTATGGGAACGAAGAGAAGCATCTTGTGAAAATCAAGAACTCAGGTGACTGCGACCACAACAAGATTATGGCGTGCAGCCTGGACGGTCGCGAACTCAACCTGAACTCGGTCATCAAAAAGGACATGTTCGGCAGAGAATACATCCAACTGACGTTCGAATAGGACAAGAAACGCACACACAAGTTTCATCATGACAACACCTCCTTCTGCCAGCATCAAAAGCCGCTGGCGGAAGGAGGTGTTGTTATTCGCTCAGCTCATCGCGAAAGCGAGAAGTCTTTGCCCGTTCTACTGCTCCATCAGGAACGACTTGAACGACGCGAAGTCATTCGTCATCTCCACGCTTTGCTTTTTGCCCCGCATGAAGGCTTGCAAGCGCTCGGGTATGGCAATGTCCGTCCCGAGGATATCGTCCACCTTTTCCTTGAACTTGGCCGGATGCGCCGTTTCCAGGAACACGCCCACCTCACCGGGCTTCAGCTGTTCCTTGAGCGCACGCCATCCGCAAGCCCCATGAGGGTCGAGCACATAGCCCGTGGCCTCATGACACAGGCGCATGGCCTCACGGATGAGATCGTCGGTGTAAGTGGCTCCGCTGATGTCTGCCTTGATGTCAGTCCAACTATCGGCATAAAGGTCCAAGATGCGCGCAAAGTTGCTGGGCGCACCCACGTCCATGGCGTTGGCCAGCGTCTGCTTGCTGGGCTGTGGGCGATACTTGCCCGTCTGCAAATATTGGTAGAAGATATCGTTGGCGTTGTTGGCCGCCACAAAGCGCTTCACCGGCAGCCCCATGCGCTTGGCAAACAAGCCCGCCGTGATGTTGCCGAAGTTGCCACTGGGCACACACACCACCAGGTTGGACGGGTCAGAGACGGCCTTCTGTCGTTTCAGTTGGGCGTAGGCGTTGAAATAATAGAACGCCTGCGGAAGGAAGCGCGCCACATTGATGGAGTTGGCCGAGGTGAGCGTCATGTGGGCATTGAGCTCCGCATCCATGAACGCCTGCTTCACCAGTGCCTGACAATCGTCGAACACGCCGTCCACCTCCAGCGCCGTGATGTTCTGTCCGAGCGTGGTGAACTGGCTCTCCTGTATCTTGCTCACCTTGCCCTTGGGATAGAGCACATACACATGGATACCCTTCACGCCCAAGAAGCCGTTGGCCACCGCAGAGCCCGTGTCACCACTGGTGGCCACCAGCACATTCACGTCGCCAGTGGCCGACGGCTGCCCCATGCGGTCCTTCTGGATGAAATATTGCAGGAGACGGGCCATGAACCGGGCACCCACGTCCTTGAACGCCAACGTGGGGCCATGGAAGAGTTCCAGGCTGTAGATGTCATCCCCCACGGGGTGAAGGGGCGTCTCAAAGGCGAGGGTGTCATAGACGATGTGGCGGAGCGAAGCCTCGTCCACATCTTCGCCAAAGAAGGCACGTGCCACCTCAAGCGACATCTCCTGGAACGTCATCTCATCGATGTGCTCAAAAAAAGTGTCAGGCAACTTCTGTATGCTTTCGGGCATATACAGCCCTTTGTCGGGAGCGAGCCCGCGCTCCACCGCCTCACGCAATGTGGCCTTCGGGGCTTGGCCATTGGTACTGTAGTACATCATGGTTATCGTGTTTTATTCTATTTCCATAAACTTCCTCATAAACTCTGTCAGGTGAAGCAAGCCGTAGGACCCGCTGACGCATGACACCTCATCGTAGACTTGCACGTCGTCGGGCTCTATGCCCGGATACCAGATGAGGAACGGCACGGGCTCCTTCACATGGGTGCGCACCTCAACGGGAGTGGGATGGTCGGGCATCACGGCGACGCAGACAGGCTCATCCCATGTCTTCACCTCATTATAGATAGGCTCCACGATGCGGTGGTCCAAATACTCGATGGTGCGCAACTTCAACTCCAAGTCGCCATCGTGGCCGGCCTCATCGCTCGCCTCAAGGTGGAGAAACACAAAGTCTTGGTGCCTCAAAGCATCAATGGCGGCGGCCGCCTTGCCCTCATAATTGGTGTTGGCCAAGCCCGTCGCGCCAGGCACTTTCACCACGTCCAGCCCGGCATAGCTTCCTATGCCTCGGATCAGGTCTACCGCAGAGATGCACGAGCCCGTATGAATTTGCGGGAATGTCTCTTGCAAGGTCTTCATCGAAGGGCGGTATCCCCCACCCCATGGCCAGATGCTGTTGGCTTTCTCCGCACGATTTCGGTTGAACGGATGGGCGGAGAGAAGCTCTTGACTCTTGCGTATCAGGTCGTTGAGCAAGTCGGCGGTCTGTCTGGCCGTCAAGCCGTCGGTGCAACCATGGCTGTCGTCCCTTCGGTCGGCCCACTCCTCCTCGGGCTTCACCAAGAGGTCGGCCCACGGCTCGTTGGGATGGTCATGTGGCGGTGCGCACACGATATGCTTGTTGCCACCACGCACGATGAGCAGATGGCGATACTGTATGCCCGTCACAAAATGCACCCTGTCGTCGCCCAGCTTGTCGTCAAGATAACGGATGAGCACGTCAGCCTCCTCTGTGGTTAGGTGTCCGCCATGATGGTTCTTGATGACGCCCTTCTCCAGTTCGATGATGTTGCAACGCAGGGCGAGGTCGTCGGGGCGCAGGTCATAGCCTATGCTGGCCGCTTCGAGCGGTCCGCGGCCTTCGTACACCTCTCGTTGGTCATAGCCCAAGATGGTGCTGTTGGCCACCTCCGACCCTGGCAAGAATCCGTCGGGAATGGTCATCAGCCTACCTGTCCGTCCCTTGCGCGCCAGCATGTCCATATAGGGCGTGTCGGCATATTGCAACAATGTTTTTCCGCCGAGACGGGCAACCGCATGGTCTGCCATGCCGTCGCCCAAGATGATGATATGCTTCATATGCTAAACGTTGGCTATAGACATGATGTTGGCAAACACGCCAGCTGCCGTGACACTGGCTCCCGCTCCATACCCCTGTATCTGCATGGGATAGTCCTTGTAGCGCTCTGTGGTGAGTAGGATGATGTTGTTGCTGCCTTCAAGGTTATAGAAGGGATGGGTGTTGCCAACGGCTTTCAGCTCCACGCTGGTCTTGCCGCCATCCATTGTGGCCACAAAACGCCAGCGCTTTCCCTCGGCCTCAAGCTGCCGACGGCGACGCTCAAAGTCGGCGTCGAGCTGGGGCAGGCGTTTCCAGAACTCATCGAGCGACCCTTCGAAATACTCATCGGGCACGAAGAGATGCTTCTCCACATCGGCCTGTTCCACCCGATAACCCGCCTCTCGGGTAAGGATGACGAGTTTGCGGATGACATCAGTTCCGCTCAGGTCCACACGAGGGTCAGGCTCCGAGTAGCCATGCTCCTTGGCCAGGCGAACGGTCTCGGAGAAGGGCACGTCGGCTGCGATGGAGTTGAAGATGAAGTTGAGCGTGCCACTGAGCACGGCCTCTATCTTCAGAATCTTGTCTCCCGAGTTGCGCAGGTCGTTGATGGTGCCGATGATGGGCAGGCCGGCACCCACATTGGTCTCAAACAGGAACTTCACGCCTCTCCGCATGTCCGTTTCCTTGAGATAGGCGTAATTCTCATAACTTGAACTTGCCGCTATCTTATTGGCCGCCACCACACTGACGTTGTGCTCCAGGAAGGAGGAATAGAGCGCTGCTATGTCTTTCGAGGCGGTGCAGTCCACAAAGACTGAGTTGAAGATATTCATGCCGAGGATATGGTCTCGCAACTTTTCGGGCGTACTGGGTTCCGACACCTTCAACTGCTCGCGATAGTTGTTGAGATCGATGCCGTCTCTCGAGAAGACCGCATTCTTGCTGCTGGCTATTCCCACCACGTTCAGCTTCAACCGGTTGTGTTCCTTCAGTTGTTCGTATTGCTTCTTGATTTGTTCGATCAGTTTGCCTCCCACGGTGCCCACGCCGCAGATGAAGAGGTTGAGCACCTTGTATTCGGAGAGGAAGAAAGAGTCGTGGATGACATTGAGCGACTTGCGCAGGTAACGCGAGTCGACGACAAAGGAGATATTGGTCTCCGAGGCTCCCTGTGCGCAGGCTATGACCGAAATGCCGCTACGCCCCAGTGTGCCAAACAGTTTTCCGGCGATGCCGGGCGTGTGCTTCATGTTCTCACCCACGATGGCGACAGTGGCCAGTTGGCTCTCCGCATGCATGGGGAACATGGCTCCGTCTTCTATCTCTGTCTCAAACTCATGGTTGAGCACGTTTACGGCCTTGTCAGCGTCTTCGTCGCGCACGCCGATTGACGTGCTGTTCTCCGATGACGCCTGCGACACGAGGAACACACTGATGCCATGGTCGGCCAAGGCCGTGAAGATACGGCGGTTCACGCCAATGACACCCACCATCGAAAGACCCGACACCGTGATGAGCGTGGTGCCCTTGATGGAAGAGATGCCCTTGATGGCCCTGCTGTCGTTTTCCACCTTGTCCTTGATGATGGTGCCACGGCCTTCGGGGTTGAACGTGTTTTTCACCCTGATGGGGATGTTCTTGATGCACACCGGATAGATGGTAGGCGGATAGATGACCTTGGCACCAAAGTTACAAAGTTCCATGGCCTCCACGTAGCTCAACTCATCGATGGTGTAAGCGGAGCGGATGACCTTGGGATCGGCCGTCATGAAGCCATCCACATCGGTCCATATCTCGAGGACCTCCGCGTTGAGCGATGCGGCGATGATGGCGGCCGTGTAGTCGGAGCCTCCACGCCCGAGGTTGGTCGTCTCACCCGTGTCACGGTCGCAAGAGATGAAGCCGGGCAAGATGGTCACGCGGGGAATATCCGCAAAGGCATCACGCACCAGCTTGCTGGTGAGCACGCTGTCAAGCGTGTTCTTGCCGTGGGAGCACTCGGTCTTGATAAACTCACGGGAGTCCATCCACATCGACCCGCGCACAAGCGACGACACGATGTTGGAACTCAAGCGCTCGCCATAGCTCACGATGGCGTCTTGAGTCTTGCGGCTGAGGTCGCGGATGAGAAACACGCCAAAATAAATGGAACGCAACTGCTCAAACAAGGCGTCGACCTTGTTAAACAACTCTTCACGGTCTATGGTGTTGGTGATGATGGTGTCTATCATCTTGTGATGACGGTCCACCATCTCTTCAAAAGATATTTTCCAGGTTTCGTTGCCTGCAACTGCCTGCTGAGCTGTGGCGATGAGCTTATCGGTAATGCCACCGAGCGCACTGACGACCACAACAATCGGCTGTCGCCGCGCCTCATTCTCCACGATGTGTTTCAGACTCAAAATGCTCTTTACGGAACCTACAGATGTTCCGCCAAACTTTAAAACTTTCATGTCTTTGTGCGTTATTGGTAATATTCTGCCACCCCCGAAACGAACAGGGCTTTGACAAAACTTGGTTGCAAAATTAACAATAATAATTGTTTTCCCCAACGTTTTGACTAACAAATCGTCAGCCAAAACACTCTTTTGATTACAAACGCTTGCAACTTCGCGCCTTTTAATGCCAAAAGTCCCGACTTCCCATCGAGAAGAGAAGTCGGGGCTTTTCAGCTTATTTTCAATTTTCCTAATTACTCGTGGGTGTAAATCCACATCACGAATATAACGATAATCACAGCAAGGAGAGACAAAATCCAAAAGAGAACCTTGCCAAAAATCTTACGTCGCTTGCTTGCGCTCAACGTCTTGCGCTTAAAAATCTCAGACTCGTCCATATGGGGGGGGGTATGACGAAAATGATGATGATGGTGCAGGTGCTTTTCTTCCATGGTGTTCAAGTTCTTCTGTCACAACGTGTTATTATTTATAGGAAAGAAATGTCAGAATCGGAAATCCACTTCCACATCCACCATATTATAGTTGTGCTTATCCAGCGAGCGGTCATTGACGCGCGCAAACTCGGCGTTGACCTGTATGTTCTTGTTGAAGAGATAGTCGGCCCCAATCTCATAGAAGGTCTTGGCTCGGTTCCAGTCGGCCGTAGGGCGATAGAGGTCATAACGAGCCTTGACATGGAGCTTTTCCTTAATAACTGGCGCGATGACCAAGGCGTAAACGCCATCCGCCTTGCTTCCAAGCGCCTCGTTGACCGCACAGTTGCTCAGGTCTTCCGACTTCTCATAGGTCTTGGCGAAAGCCTTGCCCGTGGCGTGCACATACTCAGAGCGGAAGGTCCAGTCGTCCACTTTATATTCGCCCGAGACGGCATATCGATGTTGCGGCAAGCGGCGTATGCCTTTCTGCTCCGTCCCTTGCTCGTTGGTCCACGTCCCCTTACGACTATAGGAACCTTCACTTCCAAAGAAGCCAAGACGCATGCCCTTGACCGGCATTACCCACACACCGCCGATGACATCCTTCTGCTGGTCGACATCCTTGGTGTTGATGCCTTGTCCGTTGAACACGCCCACCTGATAGTGCAACCAGTTACGGCCGTTGACCTTGAGAAAATCACCTTGCAACTGAACGCCTATGTCGCGGCCATTGGACGCATGCATGCCGTCACGGTCGGCAAAACCTGCCAACTTGTTGACAGGCTGGCTATACGACATGAAGCCCTGGTCGATGGGGTTCATGGGATTCTCGAAAGTGAACGGGCGCTTGAACTGTCCCACCTTCACCTTGAGGAACTCATACTTCTGCCACTCCGCGAAAAGGTCCACCAACCTTGGAGAAAGCGTGTTGGTGGTCGTGTTGCCATTGAGCTGCACCTGCATTCTCCAATAGAAATCATCGGCTATACGCCCATCGAGCATGGCACGCACCAAGCGCAGATTGAACGAGTTGGACTTGGCGTTCTCCTGACCGGAGTATTGGTATTGCGTGAGGGCATAACCCGAAAGCCTCACTTGCGACAGCCATGAAGGCAATTTCACTTGGGCGCTGGCCGTCATGGAGCAGGCAAGCATCAGTGCCGCAACAATCTGTTTCT
>DAIOEQ010000093.1:0-7919 GCA_036746215.1 Prevotella sp. | reverse complement strand
AATTATGGACGTATCACTTATTCTCAACCGCTTGCTCAATCACGAGGAGCTGCAGCGCGAGGAGACCAAGGGCCTGCTCGTAGCCATCACACGAGGCGAACTCAACGACGCCGAGATAGCCGCCCTGCTCACGGCCATACAGATGCGAGGCATCACCGTCGACGAGCTGCTGGGCTTCCGCGACGGCATCCTCGCCACAGGCGTGCCCGTGCCCCTCAACTGTGACCGCTACATCGACGTCGTCGGCACGGGAGGCGACCGCAAGAACACGTTCAACATCTCCACCACGGCCTGCTTCGTCATCGCCGGAGCCGGCTACAAGGTGGCCAAGCACGGCAACTTCTCGGCCACGTCGGTCAGTGGCGCGTCCAACGTCATCAAGAACCACGGCGTGGTCTTCACCGACGATGTCGACAAGCTCAACCGCTCGCTCGACGAGTGTGGCATCGTCTACCTCCACGCGCAGCTCTTCGCCAAGGCCATGAAGTTCGTGGGCGCCATCCGCAAGGCGCTGCCCTTCCCCACGTTCTTCAACCTGCTCGGCCCCATCATCAACCCCTCGAAGCCCCAGTGCCAACTGCTCGGCGTGGCCAATCTCGACCAGATGCGCCTCTACCAGCAGGTCTACCAGCGCATCGGCATCGACTACGGCATCGTCAACAGCATCGACGGCTACGACGAGATCTCGCTCACGGGCGACTTCAAGGTCACCACCAACGACTATGAGCGCGTCTTCAAGCCCGCCGACCTCGGCTTCGACATCGCCCGTCCCGAGGAGCTCGTGGGCGGAGCCACGGAGGAAGAGGCAGCACAAATCTTCGACCATGTGCTCCAGGGCACGGCCCTGCCTGCGCAGAAAAACATCGTCCTGGCCAACGCCGCCTTCGCCATACAGGTGCTCGAGAAGGGGCGCAAGCCCATCGACGAGTGCATCGCCATCGCCCGCGAGAGCCTCGACTCGGGCCGCGCCCTCAGCACCTTCCGCCACTTCGTGGAAATCAACAGCTAACCCGCTCACCTCACGACCATGGACAACAACCCACAAAAGACCGACATCCTCCAGGACATCGTGGCCCACAAGAGGCAGGAGCTGCGAGAGTGGATGCAGTTCCTGCCGCCGCGCCGCCTCATGGCGATGCTCGACGAGCAGCTCAAGAGCGAGACCGAGCCGCCCGTCTCCATGCGCCAGGCCCTCATGGCCTCGACGACGGGCATCATCGCCGAGTTCAAGCGCAAGTCGCCCTCCAAGGGATGGATCAAGCGCGAGGGACGCGCCGGCGTCATTCCCCTGGCTTACCAGCAGGCCGGCGCCACGGCCCTGAGCATCCTCACCGACACGCGGTTCTTCGGCGGCTACGACGAGTTTGTGCGCGAGGCGCGCCTCTCGGGCGTCACGCTGCCCATCCTCTACAAGAACTTCGTCATCTCCGAGTACCAGCTCCTGCAGGCGCGTCTCTGCGGCGCCTCGGCCGTGTTGCTCATCGCGGCCGACCTCAGCCTCGACGAGTGCCGCACGCTGCTCCACACCGCCCACCAGCTCGGCCTGGAGGTCTTGCTCGAGATGCACAGCGAGGCCGACCTCGACTACGCCGCCCTCGAGCCCGACATGTATGGCGTCAACAACCGCAACCTCGGCTCCTTCGTCACCGACGTGGCCAACAGCTTCCGCTTGGCCGAGCGCCTGCCCAAGGGCGTCTGCAAGGTCAGCGAGAGCGGCATCGGCGACCCCGACACCGTCTGCCGGCTACGCCAGGCGGGGTTCAGCGGCTTCCTCATGGGCGAGCACTTCATGCGCGCTGCCGACCCCGGCGAGGAGCTGCGCCGCTTCATCGGCAGCCTGCAGGCCTCACCAACAGCTTAACGCCATCCGCCATGACACAATCCATCAGCAACACAGTACCCGCCACAGGGCCCTCGCGCCGCCTGACCATCAAGGTGTGCGGCATGCGCGACGAAGACAACATCCGCGAGGTGTCGCAACTCGACATCGACCTCATGGGCTTCATCTTCTGGCCCGGCTCCAAGCGCTTCGTGAAGATGATTCCCTCGAGGGCCGGCATCCTGCCCGACTACAGTCCCGAGCGCCTGAGGCGGGCCAGCCGGAAAGAGGAAACATCCGGCCAGCGGCAGGTCGGCGTCCGGCGCGTGGGCGTCTTCGTCGACGAGATGCCGCAGACCATCCTCACGGCCATCTACAACTACCAGTTGCAGTATGTCCAGCTCCACGGACAGGAGAGCCCGGTGATGATCGACAACCTCAAGCGCACGCTCATCCCCGACATCGCGCCCGACATCAAGGTCATCAAGGCCATCAGCGTGGCCGGCGAGGACGACGTGGCGCGCTACAAGGACTATGAGGGCCTGGTCGACCTCTTCCTCTTCGACACGCGATGCCCCACGGTGGGCGGCAGTGGACGGCAGTTCGACTGGGACGTGCTCTCGGCCTATGACGGCCACACGCCCTTCCTGCTCAGCGGAGGCATCGGCCCCGACGACGCCGAGCGCGTGCGACAGTTCGACCACCCCATGCTGGCGGGCATCGACCTCAACAGCCGTTTCGAGACCGAGCCCGGGCGCAAGGACGTCGAGCGGCTGCGCGCCTTCATCAGCCAGGTGAGGGCCTGAGCGAGACCGCAACAGGACCTTTCCCCAACAACACATTCCCAAAACCATTCAACACAACCATCATGAACAAGATCAACCAACTATTCGCTTCACCCCTCTCCGAGCGTGGCGCCGCCACGCCCTCGCTGCCGGGCAAGCTGCTCTCACTATACTTCTGCGCGGGATGCCCCGAGCTCGACATGACCGCGCAGACCATCCTCACGCTCCAGCGGCGCGGCATCTCGATGATCGAGGTGGGCATACCCTTCAGCGACCCCTTGGCCGACGGCCCCGTGGTGCAGGGCGCCGGCACCGTGGCGCTCAGGAACGGCATGACGCTCCGCCTCCTCTTCAGCCAGCTGGAGGCCATCAAGGAGGATGTCACCATCCCCCTGGTGCTCATGGGCTACCTCAATGTCGTCATGCACTATGGCATCGAGGCCTTCTTCCAGAGTTGCGTCAGGAGCGGCGTCAGCGGATGCATCATCCCCGACCTGCCCTTCCAGGACTACATGGACGTCGTGAAGCCCATCGCCGACAAGTATGACGTGCGCGTCATCATGATGATCACCCCGGAGACCTCGGAGGAACGCGTGCGTTTCATCGACCACAACACCGACGGCTTCATCTACATGGTCTCCTCGGCCAGCGTCACAGGCGCGCAGAGCGGCTTCGACGAGAGGAAAGTGGCCTACTTCGAGCGCATCAACGCCATGAACCTCCACAACCCGCGCATGATCGGCTTCGGCATCTCCAACAGGCAGACCCTGCAGAGCGCGCAGGCCAACGCCGCGGGAGCCATCATCGGCAGCAAGTTTGTGACCTTGCTCAACGAGACGCGCGACCCCGACAAGGCCATCGACCGCCTCTACCAAGCGCTCGAGCAATAAACGCGCGCCAAACCAACACCAACTCTCAAACAACATAACACAACCATCATGGCAAACCCAAAAGACAACATCACCCCCACTACCGCCGGCTTCTACGGACAGTTTGGCGGAGCATACGTCCCCGAAATCCTATACAAATGCGTCCACGACTTGCAAGACGCCTACCTGCCCATCATACAGAGCGAGGAGTTCCAACGTGAGTATGAGGCCCTGCTCAAGGATTACGTGGGAAGGCCATCGCCACTCTACTACGCCAAGCGCATGAGCGAGAAGTATGGCTGCCACCTCTACCTCAAGCGGGAGGACCTCAACCACACCGGCGCCCACAAGATCAACAACACCATCGGGCAAATCCTGCTGGCCAAGAAGATGGGCAAGCGACGCATCATCGCCGAGACAGGCGCCGGACAGCACGGCGTGGCCACGGCCACGGTGTGCGCACTGATGGACATGGACTGCGAGATATTCATGGGGGCCACCGACGTGGAGCGACAGCACACCAACGTGGAGCGCATGAAGATGCTCGGAGCCAAGGTCAACCCCGTGCGAACGGGCAACATGACGCTCAGCGACGCCTGTTCGCAGGCCATACGCGACTGGTGCTGCCATCCCGACGACACGTTCTACATCGTAGGCTCCACCATGGGCCCGCATCCCTATCCCGACATCGTGGCCAAGATGCAGAGCGTCATCTCCAAGGAGCTGAAGTGGCAACTCGAGGAGAAGGTCGGACGCGACTATCCCGACTATCTCATCGCCTGTGTGGGCGGAGGAAGCAACGCCGCCGGCACCATCTACCACTACGTCGACGACGAGCGCGTGAAGATCGTGCTGGCCGAGGCGGGTGGCCATGGCATCGACACCGACTACACGGCGGCCACCATCCACTGTGGCACCGAGGGCATCATCCACGGCGCGCGCTCACTCGTGATGCAGACCGACGACGGACAAATCAAGGAGGCCTTCACCATCTCGGCCGGCCTCGACTATCCAGGCATCGGCCCGATGCACGCTCACCTGGCCAAGATGGGCCGTGAGCAGGTGCTCGCCATCAACGACGACGAGGCCATCTACGCAGGCTATGAGCTCACGCGCATGGAGGGCATCATACCCGCCATCGAGAGCGCGCACGCCGTGGCCGCCCTGAAGAAGCTCCAGTTCAAGCCCGACGACATCGTGGTGCTCACCGTGTCGGGACGCGGCGACAAGGATGTGGAGACCTATCTCAAGAACAAGCAAATGGCAAAGGAATATGGAAACTTTTGAATATCGCACCCAATCGCGCAAGGTCTTGGCCGACCTCTACACACCCGTCGGCATCTACCTGCGCTTGCGCGACCTCTATCCGCAGTCGGCGCTCATGGAGAGCTCCGACTATCATGGCAACGACAACTCACGCTCGTTCATCGGCATCAACCCCATGGCCTCCATCGCCGTGACCCACGGGCGCGTGATCTGCTCCTACCCCGACGGCTCGCGCACCGACGATGAGCTGCCGGCCACCGGACCAGGCAAGGGCGAGGCGTGCAAGGTGGCCATCGCCGAGGCCTTCAATCGCTTCCTCCACCGCTTCCACGTGGAGGGCGACGAGGCGCGCTTCTGCGGCATCTACGGCTACACGGCCTTCAATGCCGTGCGCTACTTTGAGAACATCGCCGTGAAAGACACCACGATGGAACGCAACGACGCGCCCGACATCTATTATATAATGTATCGTGACCTCATCGTCTTCGACCACTTCAACAACACCATGGTCTTCGTGACCCTGGCCAACGAGGGCGAGGACGCCGACAGCAGGCTCGACAAGCTGGAGATGGCGGCTGCCCGCGCCAACGTGAAGCCCTATGGCTTCCACCCCGTGGGCGAGCGCACATCCACGCTGACCGACGAGGAGCACAAGGCCAACATCAGACGGTGCGTGAAGCACTGCCTGCGGGGCGACGTGTTCCAGATCGTCATCTCGCGCCGCTTCGTGCAGCGATACGAGGGCGACGACTTCAAGCTCTACCGCGCACTGCGCAGCATCAATCCGTCGCCTTACCTGTTTTATTTCGACTTCGGAGGCTTCCGCATCTTCGGCTCGTCGCCCGAGACACACAACCGCATCGTCGCCGGACAATCCTTCATCGACCCCATTGCGGGCACCACGCGCCGAACGGGCAACCCCGAGGAGGACCGCCGCAACGCCGAGTTCCTGCGCAACGATCCCAAGGAGAACGCCGAGCACGTGATGCTCGTCGACCTGGCGCGCAACGACCTCAGCCGCAACTGCCACGACGTGAAGGTCGACTTCTACAAGGACATGCAGTTCTACAGTCATGTCATACACCTCGTGAGCCGCGTCAGCGGCACGCTCAACGACGGCGCCGACCCCATCAAGGCTTTCTTCGACACGTTCCCGGCGGGCACGCTGTCGGGAGCACCGAAGGTGCGAGCCATGCAGCTCATCTCCGAGATGGAACCCCACAACCGTGGCGCCTACGGTGGTTGCATCGGTTTCATCGGCCTGAACGGAGACCTCAACCAAGCCATCGTGATACGCACGTTCATCTCGCGCAACGGCGAGCTGTGGTTCCAGGCTGGCTCGGGCGTCGTGGCCAAGAGCAACGACGAGCTGTGGTTCCAGGCTGGCTCGGGCGTCGTGGACAAGAGCAACGACGAGTATGAGCTCCAGGAGAGCAACAACAAGCTGGGCGCGCTCATGAAGGCCATCCGGATAGCCGAGACGTTGTGAGCGACAACAGCAGGAGGTCGCCCGATTATTCAAATGACAAATTACGGTACAACAATGATGAATGAAGACAACATAAACGGTGGCGCGCAGGCGCAACGGGTGGTGATTATCGATAACTACGACTCGTTCACTTACAACCTCGCCCACCTCGTCCGCCAGTTAGGATACACCGTCGAGGTGTATCGCAACGACCAGTTCACGCTCAACCAGCTGGAGCCTTTCAGCAAGATTGTCCTCTCGCCAGGACCGGGCATCCCTGAGGAGGCGGGCCTGCTGATGGACGTAATCCGCGCTTATGCCGGGCGCAAGCCCATGCTGGGCGTCTGCCTGGGCCACCAAGCCATCGGTGAGGTGTTTGGCGGCAAACTGACCAATCTCTCCGAGGTCTACCACGGCGTGGCCACCGAGGGCACGCAGTTTGGCAACGACCCCATCTTCGCGGGCCTGCCGCGGCGCATCGTCATGGGCCGCTACCACAGTTGGGTGGTGGACCGCGCAGGCTTCCCCGACAGCCTCGAGGTGACTGCCGTGAGCGACGAGGGGCAGATCATGGCGTTGCGCCATCGCAACTACAACATCCACGGCATACAGTTTCATCCCGAGAGTGTGCTGACGCCCGAGGGCGCCACCATCGTGAAAAACTGGCTGGAGCTGTAGCCTCCCGCCTTTCCAAAAGTCCGCGTGGCCCTGTGAGGGCAGGCCTTCTCTCCGCTTATCCCGTAGAGGGGACGGGAGGAAGCTTGGCCGACCCAGTGGGGGCGCCCACCATGTCGCCTTAAAAAAGGATGACGATTTGCCGTTATTGGCAAGTTCCATTAAGTTTGCGGCTGCAAGGATACGATAAAATTGATGCGATAAAATTATGAAATCGGCAAGCGAAGCGGTGCGTCCCACCTCGTCGCTTGCCGATTATCATTTCTTCCTCAGCGGGTGGCTTCACTCGGCCAACCAGTAGTCGCCTTCGCCGCCGGGCTTGAGCCAGTTCTCCTTGTCTGGGTCTTCGCCATCTTCGCCCTCTCCATTGGGCGTTCCCTTGTAGATGTATTCTGAGCTCGAGAGCAGGTGCGGCGCCATGACCTGGATGCGCTCCGACTGCGGCTTGATGTAGTTTTTCTTTTTCATGATCTTTTCCCCCTGATTATTTGATGACCACCTTTCTGACGAGTGATCCTGTCCTTACTATGTTGAGACCCTTGTGCGGCTCGCTCAACTTGCGGCCTTGCGCGTCATAATAAGCCACGTTGGCGGCATCATTGTCAACTCCCGTCACGCCACCGATGCTTGTCGGACCGTCATTCTCGTCGATCCCCAGTGAGGCGGGCTTTGCCGATGACGCCTCGTCCGCGATGATGTAAGCGCGATAGCCGTAGACCTTGACACCCTTGGTGTTGTCTTTCCCAGCATAGTCGGACACAAGGCGGAACCTGTCCTTGGCGATGAAGTAAGCGTCTGACGGCGCCGCCACCGCGTCGAACGTGCCAACGAGGCGGTTGCCCTCCGTGGCGTTTACGGGAGCGTCGACCAAGCCGACAAGATGGTCGCCTCCCTGTGTGCCCGCCACGTGGATGGCGTCTTGCTCATGGCTCTTGCGCTTCACGAACATCGGCACGCCGGCGCCGACCACACCCTCCGTCATCCGCTTCACGGGGATGCGCCCCTTGCTGAGCTCAATCTTCTCTAAGGGGTAGAAG
>DAIOEQ010000092.1:5779-7926 GCA_036746215.1 Prevotella sp. | reverse complement strand
ATTCCCGCTTCTTGGATTGAAAAAGAAAACTTGAAATGTAAAAAACAAAGGAAGCAATATGGTGTATGACAATGACGATGTGCGCCGCCAGGATCGCCTCCTCAATGAGGAAGAGGCATGCGAGCTGTTGCGTAAGGGAGAATATGGAGTGCTGTCGTTGGTTGATGGCACTGGTGGCAAGACGGTGGCTTACGGCATTCCCGTGAGTTATGTGTGGGACGGACGAGACGCGCTGTATGTCCACTGTGCCAAGGAGGGGCGCAAGTTGCGTTGCGCCGCTCAAAACGCATGCGTCTCGTTTTGCGTGGTGGGCCCAACGCAGGTCATCCCCGAAAAGTTTACCACCGCTTACCAGAGTGTTGTCTTGGAGTGTAGGGCCGAAATGGGCCTTACTGAAGAAGAGCGACGCAAGGCGTTGCGGATGATCCTTGACAAGTATTCGCCCGATTATGCCGAAATTGGCAAGACCTATGCTGAGCGCTCCTTTGCTCGCACAGAGGTAATCAGACTCTGCGTGCTGAGGTGGAGCGGGAAAAGCAAGCGGATACCACATTGATGGGAAATGGGAGAAAAGCGAATCAGAACATTAGCAAGACATGGAAAAAGAATTTGAAGATTATTGGAAGAAGCATAGGGACAGTCTGCTTCTTGCGGCACCGAAGGTGTTGCAAGATGAAATGAAAAACACTGCCAAGCCCCAAACGGCAGGCGACTGGTTGCTCTATGCAACCCCCATTCTTGTGGTGGTGGCTTTTGTCAACGAGAAGGTCATCGATCATGAGCTTCTCAATTTCTTGGTGGCTGTGGTCTTGGGTGTCCTGGCAACGCTGTTGTCGGTGTGGCTCAAGCCTTATGTGACGGGTAAGCGTCGCGCCACTGCCATAGACGCTGACATCAAGGCGTATTTCTATGAAATCTATCAGAAGCAGGGCCTTGGCGCTCTCGAAAAGATGAGAAAATAATGGTCGATGATGCTTTGGCATCAATTACACGTCCATTAGGTCACTCATGATGGTGTTGCTGATGTTGATGCCTTGTCGTGTAAGGCTGAGGTGATGGCCGTCGACACGCATTAGGTGGCGGTCGATGTAGCCGCTGGCGTTGCGTAGGAGAAAGTCGCGGTGCCGCTTGTCGAGCCTGTCGAGATTGATGCCCTCGCGTGTGCGAAGGGCCGTGGTCACAATGTCGTCGTAGTGGGTGTCGCTATCGATGATCTCCTCTTCATAGGGCAGCTTTCCCCGTTCCACACTTTCCATATAGCGCATGATGTCGGAAGGGTTCCAACGGCGGGTTTGCAAATCATAACTGTGAGCTGCGGCGCCAATTCCGATGTATGGCATGTCGTGCCAGTAGCTGCTGTTGTGTCTGCTGCGGAAGCTGCTGGTCTCCTTGTCGCCTGGGGCTAACAGGGCAAAGTTGCTAATCTCATAATGCTCGTATCCGGCCGTCACCATGCTGTCTATGAGCTTGTCATACATTTCCAGGCTTAGTTCCTCGTCGGTTTCTTTCACTTTCCCCTGTTGCCATGACCGGTGGAGTGGGGTGCCTTCCTCAATCATAAGTCCGTAGGCCGATAGGTGCTCGGGCCTAAGCCTTAAAGCATGTTGGATGTCGGCCTCCCAGTCGTCGAGCCTTTCTTCGGGAAAACCAAACATGAGGTCGAGACTGATGTTGCCAACGCCATCTGCTCGCAGGGCCTCCACGGCGCGGTCTACCTCCACTGCGCTGTGACGACGGTGGAGAAAGCGCAAACGGCGGTCATCGAATGTTTGCGCGCCCATGCTCACACGGTTCACGGGCAGATGGTCGAACATGTGGCGGCGGATGTCGTCGGGATTGCACTCCATGGTCACCTCGGCGTCAGGCACCACATCGTACACCTTATATATATGATGGAAGAGCCGCTCCAGGTTGGCGGTTGACAGTTGTGAGGGGGTGCCTCCGCCCAGATAAATGGTCGAGAGTGTTGTCTGCTCGCTAATGTCTTCCTTTTGCCTTAAGTCAATCTCTTGGCAGAGTGCGCTCACATAGCGATCTTGCAAGTCGGGGAGCACGGTGGAGTAGAAGCCGCAGTAGATGCAACGGCTTGCGCAAAAAGGAATATGAATGTAGAGCCCAGCTTTCATAATGTCTTTAAAAGGGGCTAT
>DAIOEQ010000092.1:5111-5769 GCA_036746215.1 Prevotella sp. | reverse complement strand
GAAGCCTCTTCTATGGACAAAATTACTAATTTGTTTTAAAATATGGGCGATTTCCTTCGATTTCTTTTGGAGTTTAGTCAAAATATGTCTATCTTAGTGGGCGATTTTGGAGTACCACTCCCGACCTAACTAAAAACATAATAACACTTAAAATCTGTTGATATGAGAGTATATCAGACTAACGAGATCAAGAACATTGCCTTGCTTGGCAGTGCGGGAAGCGGCAAGACCACGCTTGCCGAGAGTATGTTGTATGAAGCCGGCATCATCAAGCGCCGCGGAACGGTGGAAAACAAGAACACCGTGAGTGACTACTTCCCAGTGGAGCTTGAGTATGGCTATTCCGTGTTCCCCACCGTGTTTCATGTGGAATGGAACAATAAGAAGCTCAATATCATCGATTGCCCTGGCGCCGACGACTTTGTGGGTGGTGCAATCACTTCCCTCAACGTGACCGACCAGGCCGTTATCCTAATCAACGGCCAGTATGGCCCTGAGGTGGGTACGCAGAACAACTTCCGGTATACCGAGAAGTTGCACAAACCCGTAATTTTCCTTATCAACCAACTGGACTCCGACAAGTGCGACTTCGACAACATTGTCAGCACCATGCAGGACATCTATGGTTCTAAGTGTGTGCAGATACAGTATCCCCTGG
>DAIOEQ010000092.1:0-5101 GCA_036746215.1 Prevotella sp. | reverse complement strand
GAGACTGGCCCCAATTTCCACAGCCTTATCGATGTGCTCATCATGAAGAAACTCTCGTGGGGACCCGATGGCGGCGAGCCGAAGCGTGAGGACATCCCTGCGGAGGAGATGGATAAGGCCATGGAACTTCATAAGGCTCTGGTGGAGGCTGCCGCAGAGAACGATGACCACCTGATGGAGAAGTTCTTCGAGGAAGACACGCTAACAGAGGACGAGATGCGCGAGGGAATCCGCAAGGGCTTGGTGACGCGTTCCATCTTCCCCATCTTTTGTGTTGACGCGCATAAGGACATGGGCGTGCAACGCTTGATGGAGTTCCTGGGCAATGTGGTGCCTTTCGTCAGCGAGATGCCTAAGGTGCGCAACACGCGTGGTGAGGAGGTGACACCTGACAGCAATGGCCCCGAGAGCCTTTACTTCTTCAAGACGGGTGTGGAACCGCACATTGGCGAAGTGAGCTATTTCAAGGTGATGAGCGGTTCTGTGAAGCCGGGTGACGACTTGAGCAATGCCGACCGTGGCTCGAAGGAACGCTTGGGGCAGATCTACGCTTGCGCTG
This sequence comes from Prevotella sp., assembly GCA_036746215.1. Lineage (GTDB taxonomy): Bacteria > Bacteroidota > Bacteroidia > Bacteroidales > Bacteroidaceae > Prevotella. The sequence goes on along the minus strand of DAIOEQ010000092.1, from coordinate 4,542 downwards.
GAGCCAACCGCATTCCTGTGGACCAGCTCAACGCGGGAGACATTGGTTGCACCGTGAAGCTGAAGGATGTGAAGACGGGTAACACGCTGAATGGAAAGGACGCTGACTGGAGATTTGACTTCATCAAGTATCCCAATCCGAAATACAGTCGTGCCATCAAGGCGGCTAACCCGCAAGACACGGAGAAGATGATGGCAGCCTTACTGAAGATGAGGCAGGAGGATCCGACATGGGTGGTGGAGCAGAGCAAGGAATTGCGACAGACCATTGTGCACGGACAGGGAGAGTTCCACCTTCGCACGCTGAAGTGGCGTATGATCAACAATGAGAAGATCAATGTGGAGTTTGAAGAGCCCAAGATTCCTTATCGCGAAACCATCACCAAGAAGGCAAAGGCTGAGTATCGCCACAAGAAACAGAGTGGAGGAGCCGGACAGTTTGGAGAGGTGCACCTTATCGTTGAGCCTTATGCAGAGGGCATGCCTGACCCCGTGAGCTACAACTTCAACGGGCAGGAGTACAAGATGAACATCAAGTCGAAGGAGGAAAAAGACCTGCCGTGGGGCGGTAAGCTCGTTTTTATCAACTCAGTGGTGGGTGGAGCCATCGACCTTCGCTTCATGCCTGCCATCCTTAAGGGTGTTATGGATTGCATGGAGCGTGGTCCGCTGACAGGCAGTTATGCCCGCGATGTGCGTGTGGTGGTCTACGACGGCAAGATGCATCCTGTCGACTCCAACGAGCTCTCGTTCACCCTGGCCGCGCGTCATGCCTTCTCTGATGCTTTCAAGGCTGCTGGCCCGAAGATTTTGGAGCCCATCTATGACCTTGAGGTCTATGTGCCCGCAGACTTTATGGGCGATGTGATGAGCGACTTGCAGGGACGCCGTGCCATCATCATGGGCATGGATGCCGAGGCTGGCTATCAGAAGTTGCAGGCCAAGATTCCCTTGAAGGAACTGTCCAACTATAGTGTCGCTCTCAGTTCGCTCACAGGAGGACGTGCCAGTTTCACCACGAAGTTTGCCAGCTATGAGCTCGTACCCAATGACCTTCAGCAGAAGTTGATAGCCGCACATGAGGCGGAGACTAAGGATGAAGACTAAACATGATTGATAGTCCCGCAAGGACCGTTGACCCGTGAGGGTAGGGCGGTTGCGGGCAATAAACCAGTGCGCTTCTTGGGCTTAGGCTTAGGAAGCGCACTCTTTTTGTTGGCACGGCGTGGAATTTGTCATCGGCTAAAGATGAAACTTCTTTCAGCACTTTTTAGACTTGGCCACAGGCTTAGTGAGAGTTCTTCATCTCACTGGTGCGTCTTGGAATTCGCATGGACTTTGGGAAAACGCTTGGCCTGCTGTTACACTCTGCGTTTTGTTTTGTATAGGAAATGAGAAGCCTGTAAAGCACATTGGCTTTACAGGCTTCTCTAAAGTTGACTTCTTGTTTCATCATGCGCATTCGTTATGCTTGCCGATACGTGCAAGGATAACGTTTTCTTTGCGTTTCTTACGAATGTCTATGTTAAGGATGCACCTTGAAGCGGATGCGGAACATGTGCGTCATTTCATCCCAATTGGTTCCAAGCATTTCAAAACGACCGATTTGCGCGGTGGATCGCACGTGCTTGCCAATGCAGGGACATACATCGAAATCGCCGATGCGTACCAGGCGGATCGTCTCTGAGGCGTCCTCTGGCAGGCGATCTGTCTTCACACCTTTCGGCAGGTGGTTGCGATCTACATACTCAAAGGTGACAGGCAGGTCGGCCTCTATCAGCTCATTCATCTTGTCCTCGATGGCCTTTTCCTCTTGCCGGGTGGGCTTATGGTCGAGCTTGTAGCTGATTTTGCTCTTCTTACGCTCAATGTGAGCGTTGGATGACCGCTCGCAGCCAAACATGCGGACCATGACTTGGTTGAGCAGGTGTTCCGCTGTGTGTGCCGGCGGGAACTCTTCCTTGTTGTGAGCATTCAACTCATAGCTCTTGTCTTCCATTTGTATGCTGAATTTTAGGATATTAGCGTTGTAAGCGGCCAAGTCCATCTCGATGGATTCGTCTTTCTTGAGGTTGAGCGTGGTTTGCGTGCCCGACAACAAGTCGGTTGCCTCAACTGCACGTTCGGGCAATCCCAAGCAATCGAAGGCGTGCCCGGGAATCGTCACTCCGACGTGGGAGGCTTCACCCGAGAAGTTGGCAACTATCAGCAAGGCCTCGTCGTCTTTTTTGCGCAAGAACGCATACTGGTACCGCGGATTGAACAGGGACGACTGCGGATTGACATACATGAGGTCGAAAAAATCGCCCTCGCTGATGGCTTTTTCCAGGTTGGCCATGCACAGCACCTTTTGGTAGATGTCCATGAGCCGCTTTTCCCCTTGTGTGAGATGGCGGCGGTCGAAATGTCCACGACGTATTGTGTCAACGCACCAATAGTCGAAAATGGTGGTTCGCCCGTCACGTCCAGAGAACCCCTCTGCTTCCATGCCGCGCTCGCCAAACTCCTGGCCCGCATATATCATGACTGGATTGTCGCGAAGCAATGTGGAAACGATCAGCCCCGGTATGGCCTTTTGCCCATCGCCGCAAAAGAAATCGCTGGCAATGCGCTGCTCGTCATGGTTTTCGAGGAAATAGAGCATGTGGTCCTTGATGTCGTCCACATTTTGCCAATAGTATGTGATGCTGCTCGCTGGGCGTCGGTTGCAGATGACGTCGCGCAGACAATCGTACATGCCTACCTTGTCGTAGAGGTAGTCGAATCCCGCCCCAACATAGGTGCGATATTGCGTTGTGTCGTAGACTTCACCGATGAACACCAGTTGGGGATGGCGCTCCTTCACGATGCGTGTGGCGTAGCTCCAGAACTCGTGTGGAACCATTTCGGCCATGTCACAACGGAAACCGTCGATGTCCTTTGATGCCCAAAAGAGCAGGATGTCAGTCATCTTGCTCCATGTGTCGGGAACGGGGTCGTAATGATAGCTGCGGCCGCCTGCATCGCAATAGTCCACTCCATAGTTGAGTTTCACGGTCTCATACCAATCGTTGGCGTCAGGGCGATTGTCGAAACGGTCATTTCCTGTGCACTTGGCGGGAAATTCCACGTAAGGCTCCTCACCAACAGGTGTGGCCACTGGCGTGATGAAAGGTTGTCCAGGGCAATAATAGAAATTGTTGCTGGGCGAGAAGTGCTTGTTGACATCATCGTTTTCCCCCAAGTCTGCCACGCCTTCCGGCCGGCAGACGGAGTGGTATTCGCGTGCCACATGATTGGGCACAAAGTCGATGATGACCTTCATGCCCGCATTGTGGATGCGAGCCACCAGTCGCTCAAACTCCTTCATGCGGTGGTCGACGTCCTCGGCGATGTCTGGGTCGATGTCGTAGTAGTCGACGATGGCGTAGGGTGACCCCGCCTTCCCCTTCACGACGGTCGCATGCTGGCGTGGAATGCCATATTGGCTGTAGTCGGTGGTGGTGGCGTGGCGGATGACACCCGTGAGCCACACGTGGGTAAATCCCATGTCATGGATGCGACGCAAGTGGGGCGTGTCCAAGTCGTTCATCTTTCCCGCCCCATTCTCCTGCAAAGAACCATTGGGCTTGCGCGTCTGGTTTTTGTTGCCGAAGAGACGGGGGAGAAGTTGGTAAATGATGACTTTCCTATTCATTGATTATCGTAGGAAGCATCATTCTTAAGCAATGCCGTGAGCGGTGACTGTCTTGTCGATGCGGCCAATCATGCCTTGGAGGGCTTTGCCTGGTCCGCACTCCAGGAAGTCGTCAGCACCATCGGCAATCATGTTTTGCACGGTCTTTGTCCAACGCACGGGCGATGTGAGCTGGGCGATGAGGTTGGTCTTGATTTCCGCGGGATTCACGTGTGCCGCCGCATCCACATTCTGGTAGACGGGACACTTGGGAGCCTTCACCTCGGTCTTCTCGATGGCAGCCTGGAGCTCCTCCTTGGCGGGTTGCATCAGGGGTGAGTGGAAGGCTCCACCCACACGGAGCGGCAAAGCGCGCTTAGCACCAGCGGCTTTCAGTTGCTCACAAGCCTCAGCGATGGCTTCGTTCTCACCGGAGATGACCAACTGGCCGGGGCAGTTGTAATTGGCGGCGACAACGGTCTTGCCCCCCTTGCTGATCTCGGCGCAGATTTCCTCAATCTTCTCGTCGGGCAGGCCGATGATGGCGGCCATTGTGCCCGGATTGGCCTCGCAGGCCTTCTGCATGGCGTTGGCGCGGGCGGCCACGAGGCGCAGGCCGTCCTCGAAGTTGAGCGCACCGGCAAATGTCAGGGCGGAGAACTCACCGAGCGAGTGGCCGGCTACCATCTTTGCGTCTTGCTCACCCAGGCAGAGTGCCGATATTACGCTGTGCAGGAAGACGGCAGGCTGTGTGACGTTGGTCTGCTTCAGCTGATCGTCCGTTCCGGCAAACATGATGTCTGTAATCTTGAAGCCGAGGATGTCATCGGCCTTATCGAACAACTCTTTAGCCAAAGGATTATTGTCGTAGAGGTCTTTGCCCATACC
>DAIOEQ010000091.1:0-7929 GCA_036746215.1 Prevotella sp. | reverse complement strand
CAACAAGCGGTGCAAGCCCATCCTGGGCTGGATGCTACAAGGGGTCAACGTGGCCCCCAACCCCCTGGAACTGCCCACCCGCCACACACTGGAAACCCTCTATGAGGACGCGGACATCTGTGTGGTGCTGAAACCTGCCGGCATGCTGAGCGTGCCAGGCAAGAGCGGGCGCGAGAGTGTGGAACAAGTCATGCGGCAGCGTTACCCCGAGGCCACCTGCCCACTCATCGTCCACCGCCTCGACATGGCCACCAGCGGCCTGATGGTCATTACGAAGACTCTGCAGGCGTATAAAAGCCTGCAAGCGCAGTTTGCACGTCACGAGGTGAAAAAAAGATATGTGGCCCTGCTGAGCCGCGACATCGACACGCCCGCGGGAGAAATATCGCTGCCCCTGCGCCCCGACCTCGACGACCGTCCCCGGCAGGTGGTCGACGAGGAACACGGGCGAGAAGCGGTGTCGGCCTACGAACAGACAGGGCCGCGGCGCATGGTGCTCTATCCGCACACCGGGCGAACCCACCAGCTCCGCGTGCACTGCGCGCACCAAATGGGCCTCAACAACCCCATCTTGGGTGACGAACTCTATGGCACAAAGGCCGACAGGCTGTATCTCCACGCCGAGCAAATCATGTTTCGCCATCCCACGACAGGCCTGCCCATGGTCTTCACAGCCAAGGCGCCATTTTGATTTGGCGATAGGCTCTATAACACCTTGCAGCGTTTTACATTTCATCGCATTGCGATAACAATCCACAGAAGACGCGTCTTTTTTAGGTGGATTCTATAAATTACCGCCTTTTATAGAACCCACCTTTACAGAAAAGAGATGAGAATCCCAAGCGACCCGTTCTATTAAACGGCCATGCGCAGGCCGCTATTCCCGCGCTGGATAATTAGCACATGATGGGTTGCGCTTTGTCATCCTGCAGTGAAAACCTGAGGCTCATGAGTGCGAAAGCTCTACTAACGACGCACTTTCCAACGGGAAAGTGCATATCGCTTTCTTTTATAACTTCCTGTATATCTGTTCGTTTTACGAAAAGTGCATCGTTTTGATGGGATTGACTTTCCAATGGGTGAAAATGCTTGCGACAAATCGTTTTCTTCACTATCTTTGCAAGCATAAACCAATTTCTAAAAGCAGCCTAAATGGAAACAAGTAACGCACAACATCAGGAGGCCATTGGCCGTTTGTACGAAAAGGCCCACCCCATGCTCATGTCCATTTTCAGAAAAGCCAACATATCAGAGGAGGACGGCCGTGACCTTGTGCAAGAGGTGTTTGTCAAGCTGATGACGCTCGACATCCTTCTTGTGGACCATCTCATGGGCCTCGCCGTCACCATCGCCTACCAGAAGCGCACCGACTGGTTGCGCCACCATGCTTATTGCCGCCACGCGCAGAGCCTGTGGAGGCCGCAAGCCACCGTGGAGCCCTGCGAACTGGAGTGCAGACAACTCTTGCAGGCTGAGCAAAGCGTGGTCAGCCGCATGTCGGATCGCGACGCGTTGGTTTACCGCCTTAGTCGCTTTGAGAACAAGACACCCCAGGAAATCACTCACATCACCACCCTCTCGCTGCGCGCCGTGGAGGGTAGGCTATACCGTACGCGCAAGATGGTACGCCAGTCGCTTCAGGCTGCCGGGTTCTGACCCTTGCCGGCCGGGCGCGAGACGATATTCCTTTTGACACATGGCGCGAGACGATATACCTTTTGACAAATCAATAAACATTAGAAAACATTAGAATATGAAGAAAGTCTACTTACTTCTCACCGCTTTGCTCCTTTCCTTGGGAATGATGGCGCAAGGCTACAACCGGGACCGTGGTTTTGTCCATCCCGGCGGCCTGCACACGCAGGAAGACTTCGATCGCATCAAGGGCCTGTTGGCCAAAGGCGACCCCACCATCACGGCAGCCGTCAAGGTGTTGACGAGCGCCGCTTACGCCCAGTCGACAGCCGGCACATCACCCGTGCAGACCATCGTGCGCGGCGGTGGCAAGGGTGAGAACTACATGAACGCCGCACGTGGGGCCACCATCGCCTACCAGAACGCCCTCGTGTGGAAAATCACGGGCAACACCGCCAATGCCAGCCATGCCGTGAACGTGCTCATGCAGTGGGCCAACACCACCACGGGCATCGGCGGCGACTCCAACTACGCCCTGGCCGCCGGTCTCTACGGCTACCAGTTTGCGCAGGCCGCCGAGCTGCTGCGCGACTACGACGGCTGGGCACCCAATCGCTTCGAGCAGTTCCGCCAGTGGATGTTGCGCGTGTGGTACCCGTCAGCCATCGGCTTTCTCCGCGGCCGCAACGGCACGTGGGAGAACGCGGGCAAGTGGTGGCAGGCACCTGGCCACTACTGGAGCAACTGGGGATTGTGCAACGCGCTCTGCGTGATGTCCATCGGCGTGCTCTGCGATGACGTGTTCATCTACAACCAGGGACTCAGTTACATGAAGTACGACCAGGTGGGAACCTTCACCGACCCCCGCACGGCCAATCCCATTCTCAATGACGGCCTCTGCGAGTTTATGGGCAACCTCGTAGTAACTGTGGGCAAGACCCCAGCCAACCTGAAGGCTTCCTCCTATGGCACCATCGGCCAGATACAGGAGAGCGGCCGCGATATCGGCCACGCCACCATGTCGCTTGGCTTGGCTGTCGATATCGCCCACATGGCCTGGAACCAGGGCGACGACCTCTTCTCCTACATGGACAACCGACTGGCAGCCGGCATTGAATACCTGGCCGCACAGACGCAGAGCATCGAAGGACTTCCCTGGACCAACTACAAGTATGGCTCGACGGGAATCTATTACACCGACAGCCGCGCCTGGACGATGACCGCTCCGGCCCTCGGCAATCAGATACGTCCCTACTGGGGCGCGGTCATCGGCCACTATGAGGGCGTGCTGGGCAAGAAGATGCCCTACTCGGAGATGGCCTACGCCGACATGACAAAGAACGGCCCCGACGGCGGCGGGCAAGGCGCCACCAGCGGTGGCTACGACCACCTGGGCTACTCGGTGCTGATGAACTACCGCGACCACACCGCCACACCCGACGAGGTGCCCACGCTGCTCGCGCCGAAGATGGTGGTGGACGGCGACACGCTCCGCCACAACGAACTGGGCGGACTGGTCAACACCTACAAGACCAACAACAACACGGGTGTGGCCAAGGGCACCGTCATCAAGCTGTTGCCCCAGCTCCGTGACAGCAGCGAGGACACGGGCCTGTGGCAATGGAACACCGGAGAGACCACGCGAGACATCACCGTCACCGCCAACGAGAGCCACGTCTACCGCGTCACCTACACCAACCAGCACGGCGTGAAGAGCCACCTATGCTTCTCCATCGCCGTGCAAGGCGACTGCGAGACGTCGCCCGTCACCGCGACGGCCACCTACGACGGCCAAACGACCAGCGACTCCGTCACCATCTTCTACGACGACGCCGTCACGCTCAAGGCTTCGGCCACAAGCGGTTGGGGCACCTACCAATGGAGCACAGGCGCCACAAGCGGCAGCATCACAGTAAAAAACATCCGCAAGGACAGCACCTTCGTCGTGACCTACAAGAACCAGGGCGGCGCGCTCTCGTACGACACCATCCGCGTGAGACTGAAATATTTCCGCCCGCAGATGACCGTCAACGGACAGGTGAAGGTCGACACGGTGCAGTATGTGTGCCAACCCGGCGACAAGGTGAGCTTCGCCCCTTACGTGCCCAGCGCCTTCAAGGACATCACCTTCCACTGGAGCAGTGGCTCCGAGGGCCGCAGCGTCACCTACGACAATCTCCAAGAGAGCGCCATCGACACGCTGGTCTACACCATCTACGGCAAGAGCGACACCGTCTACTACGCGGCCTACATCAGCGACACGCTCGACAGCTCCATCCCCGAGGGCTACTACCTCATCCGCGACAGGTTCCATGACACCTATCTCACCAACAACTCCGTGGAGGGCATGGCCTATGCCTACGCCACGTTCACCCCCCGGAAGGAAGGCGACGCCCTGAAGGAACAGGCGTGGAAAATCACCAATGAGAACATCGACGGCCCCTGCTACGACCTTCTCAACCTGGCCGACCAGCGCTACCTCGCCCTCACCATGCGCATGACGGCAAGCACGCGCACACCTTATTACTTCCGCAAAGCATCTGGCACCAACTGGTATCATATCCGCAACAAGCGCCCCTGCTACTTCACCATCGGCGACGACGGCACGGTGGACCACACCACCTACTCGGTGCCCACCTGCTTCCCCATCGAACTGATACCCTACAACGACCCCACGGGCATCCGCGACATCACGACCGGCATGGACGCGGACGGCAAGCGCTACAACATTAACGGCCAGCGCGTCGGCGACAACTACAAGGGCATCGTCATCCGCAATGGCAAGAAATACATCAACCGCTAAGACATGAAACACCGCTTATTCGCACTTCTGTTGCTCCAGTTCATCATGTCGGCCATCACGGCCGCCACACTGAACACCTATCCGGCACCCGCAGGCGCGCCGCTCAACAACGACTTCTCGGTACGCGTGCGCACAGCGGGAGGCACTTGGCAACCAGTCGACACCTACTCTTGGAACGTGGACCACACCGACAACGGACGGCACCGCGTGGAAAAGAGCTCCGTGGCCTACTTCGATTTTGACGGGACGGTCGACGTGGAAGTGACTTGGAACAAGGGCGACGTGAAAACGGCTCGTGTCCGCCCACTGTCGAAAAACATCGCCGCCACCATCCACAACAACACCATCTGCTTCAGCATCGACCGTCCGCTCGACCTCTCCGTGGAAGTCAACGGAGACACTTATCACAACCTGCAACTCTTCGCCAACGCCGCCACGCCCGTCTACAAGAACGCCCTGCAGGTGGCCAAGGCCTATGGCGTGAAGCGCAAGGACGTGCTCTTCTATGGTCCCGGCTACCATGACCTCGGACAGGATTCCATCCGCGTGGGTTCCGGACAAGTGCTCTATGTGGCCGGCGGCGCCTATGTCAAGGGCTACGCCTCGGTGTGGCACGCCACGGGAGCCAAGGTCGTCGGACACGGCATCGTGACGCCCGAACGGCAACACGAGGGCATCATGGTCAGGTACTCCAGCGACATCGTGATAGACGGCCCCATCACCACGCAGATACCCGTGGGCGGAAGCGAGCGCGTCAGCGTGAGCAACGCCAAGGTCATTAGCTGGTATGGCTGGGGCGACGGCATGAATGTCTTCGCCAGCAACGACGTCAGCTACAACCACGTCTTTTGTCGCACCAGCGACGACTGTTCCACCATCTACTGCACGCGCAAGGACTACCACGGCGGCTGCCGCAACATCAGCGTGAAGGATGCCGTCTATTGGGCCGACGTGGCGCACCCCATCATGATTGGCCTTCACGGCGACATCGACCGGCATGAGGTCATCGAGCAGGTGACCTATGAGGACATCGACATTCTCCAGCAGCGAGAGATGCAGGTGGACTACCAAGGTTGCATAGCCATCAACAACGGCGACAATATCATGGTGCGCGACATGACCTTCCGAAACATCCGCATCGAGGACATCGACGAGGGCATGCTCATCAACTTCCGCGTGTGCTACAACCGCAAGTACTGCCACGCCCCTGGCGGCGGCATCCGCAACATCACGCTCGAGGACATCAGCTACAACGGCACACACGCCAACCTATCGCTCATCACCGGTTACGATGAGCGTCGCACCATCAGCGGCATCCACTTCAAAAACCTCCGCATCAACGGTCAGCACATCTTCGACAAGATGCCTGGCAAGCCCGGTTGGTACAAGACTTCCGACTTCGCCCATTTCTTCATCGGCGAGCACGTGGAGGATGTCACATTCGAGTAAGCGAGTGTAAGAGCGAGTTTGCAAAACACCCGGAAACGGGCAAGGGCCATCCCCGTCTTGACTTGACGGAGATGGGCCTCGCTTTGTCTATTGGGTCGGTTGAACGTTATTTCACCACAAACTTCTTGCCGCCACGGATGTAGACGCCTGGCTTTGTGGGCTTGCTGACACGCACGCCTTGCAACGTGTAGACGGCCGAGGCGGGAACGCTGACCACCGCGGGGGCGGCGACACCCATCTCTTGCTTCTGCTCCTCATAGAGGAAGGGGAAGATGTTGCCTTCTTGCTTGGCCGCGCCATAGTTGCCGTACGACTTGTACTGGGCACTGTACATGATGACGTTACCCGAGTCGGAAGCCTTGATGGTGTAGGTGCCATCGCTGTTGGCGCTCACCACCCACACGTCAGCCTTGCTCAACGTGGTGGTCGGGGTGAACGTGTTGTATGTGCCGTCCTGATAGTAGTAGCGTCCCTGGCTGTCCTTCAGGTAGTAGCCGCCATTGGCCTCCTCGAAGGTGAAAGCGTCCTTGTCCTCGCTCAAGGTAACCTTGCCGTTCTCGTCCATCACGCCATCAGTGTAGAGGTAGCCATACGTCTTGCTGCTTGTCACCGACACGGGCTTGGCGGCATAGAGCTTGCCAGCCGTCTCGGCCACGATGAGATAGCGCTTGCCCGCCGTGGGCAGACCCTGCTGCAGTTTGGCGAAGACATAGTCGCCCTCAACCTGGGTGGTGTCGCCCGGTGTGGGAGGCACAGGGGTGAAGGAGCCATAGCGGCTGTCGTCGGAAGCCGTCGTGATGGCGTTGGCCGGATCGAAGGCCACGTCCACGCTGTCGCCCCACACATACTCGCACAGGTAGGGGAAGTCGACAAAGAGGTTACGGTTGTTCTGGATGCCAGCCACGGCGTTGTTGCGCGCCACCTCCAGGCTGTCGGCCTTGTCCTTGCCGCTCCAGGCGCGATAGAGGTCGGTGGCCCACTGCAGCATGCCGGGATAGCCCGAGGCGTTGGCCTGCATGGTCTTCAAGCCTGTTCCTGAGAACGTGAGGTTCGAGTAGGTCACGGCCATGTACATGTAGCCGCGCGCGAAGTCGCCCTTGTAGCGGTCGCCCGGCTCCCAGACCTTGCCCTTGACGTGTGTGCCAGTGCCCACCTTGTCGTAGCCTTCCTCCTCGGATGTGGCGTTGCTCACCACGTCCATGGGGTAGTTGCTCTTGTCGCCATTGACATCGGAAGGCGACGGATAGAGTTCATAAAGGTCGCAGTAGGCCTGGTTCTTGGCGCTGCCCCACCAGCTCTTGGGGAACGAGTGCTCAATGTTCATGCCCGCCACGGCGCTGCCCCGCTTGCCGAAATAGTACTTTCCGCCGCTATAGCGATTGATGACCTCATTGGTCTTCGGGTCACGGTCGGTGACATAGAAGCCCCACCAGGTGTTGGATGAGCCCGAGCCATACGACAGGGTTTTCTTCCCACTGTTCATCAGTTGGTAGAGTGCCGTCTTCAGCTCGGCCTTCTTCTTGCCCTTCAGCGATGTGGCGTAGGAGACCAGCTGCTGGCGCGTGATGGCGTCGGCAGTGCCCGCAGCCCACACCAAGAGGGCGACAAGTAACAATGCGTAATGTCTTTTCATGTTTCTATTAATCCTTATGATTGGATGATGTTTGCTTTATAGAATGATGTTAGCCGATTGCATCTTGACCAAACAGCCTAATATGAGGCTCACTTGCCTGGCGCTATCCATCCCTCCTCCACAAAACGCTCGTAGAGAGGCAGGGCCAAGGCCTTCGCGTCAGGATGGGGAGCGCCCGTCGTTCCCAGCGCGCGGAGGTCGAAGAAGTGTTTCCAGTCGGTCACGAAAGCCGTGTGGACCAGCTCGGTGTTGGTGTCGAGCGGCAACACCACGCGTGCCTCTTGCGGTTTTCGTCCCGCTGCCACAAGGTTCATGTAGGCCCTTTCGGCTGCGGCGTTGGCAAAGAGCCAGTTCTCCATGTCACTCGCCTCGCCCGTGGCCACCTTCCGCGCCAATTCCATAAGGTCGG
>DAIOEQ010000090.1:0-7939 GCA_036746215.1 Prevotella sp. | reverse complement strand
GTCGTCGAGCTTCTTCACGCCAGCCTCGTCTCCCTGTGCCTTGCGTTCCGCACGCAGCAAGCGATATTTCTCCACCTGCTGCACGCCCTCGATGAAGCGTTCCCAGCGCACCGAGCTGCGCGGCCCGGGGTAGATGAGATAGGTGTCGCCAGCCGGGAAGAGCTTGAAACGGCTGTCTTGCAGTGGCTGGTCCGTCCAGTTCATCCACGACCAATGCAGGTATCCGTCAAAGCCGTTGGCCAGACAGTAGAGTGGCAGGTAAGCGGCATCCGCCGGGTCGTTGTAAGTCTCAAGGTTGGGCGTGAGCTCGGTGCAGCAAGTGTAGGTCGTGCTGACCATGCCCATGCTGTCGCGTGCGGCACGCTGCGCCTCGCTGAATGTGGAGGGGAAGCCCAGGCTATAGTCGGCGAGCTTATCCACGAGCTCCTCGTGGAGGTTGCCGGCGAGGGCCATCCGGAAGTCGGGCACGGCCTCATGCAGTAGTGCGTAGGCCCGCTTCATGTCGGCCAGGCCCCGCTCGTCCATGGCGATGCGCGTCTTGTCAAACCACCCTTTCTTCTTCAGGTGCTGGGCAAAGCTCTTGAGGAAAGGCACCCACAGGGCGCGATAAGCCGAGTCGGCTGTCGAAGCGCGCAGGCTCACCTCCTGCTTGAGCGCCTCGTCATAATAGTTGAACGTCATGTCCCAGGGGATCATCGAGTAGCAATTGATTTGCCTGTTGATACCACAACTGTCACACAACCGCACGTAATGGTCGAAGACCGAGTAGTCGTAACGCCATTTGCCATTCTTCCTGCGCGTCGTCTTGATCATCGCGTCAAACTTGTCATTGCTCTGCTCGCCCCACGGCTCATAGAACAAGACCGTCGTGACCGCCTTCTGCCCGCCGCGAGCCAGGAGCCTGAGATAAGGTTTCAGCAGGTCGAAATGGCGCTGGCTCCAGCGGGGCACGCCCGCATAGCGGGCCACACTGTAAGGCTGTTGCCAGAAGTCGACGTGGAACCCATAGTCGGCAGGACGCGGCAGGACGCGGTCCACGACATTGAGCGTCAGTCGCAACCGGCCCTGCTCGTGTCCAGTCTGCGCGTCGACGACCGCCAGCCAGAGCGTCCGCTCTCCCACCCGAGCGTCGCGCGGCACAGCTACCGACACCCACACGGGGCGCGTGGTCATGGGCGCCACGGCCCACGTGGTGTCGACGTCGATGATGTCGGGCACAAGATAGGTGGGCGTGTTCATGGCATTGGCGCCACAGCCACGCTTCTCGTCGCACAACACATAGCGCACGAAGCGGGCCGAAGCCACACTGTCCGCACATGGCTTGTCGCCCTCACCCTCCATCATCACCAACCGGAGCGGTCGGGTGCCCTGTCGCGAGGCAAGGAGCGCCAATGCCGACACCGTCTCACCGCGCCACGCCGTGAGCTTCCGCTCGGCCACGACGCTGGCGCGCGGCACAGCCGACTGCGCATAGTGGACATCGCGCGAGCCCCAGCTCATCACAAGAGGCTTGTCGGCAGGCACCGCCGACCAGGAGGCCGGGTCAGCGGGCTCACCCTCCGTGGTGACCTGCGCCACCACGGGGACGGACAAGAGCGCCAAGACCGCAAGCAACCATTTTCTTATCATGTTCCCAGATTATTTGCGGATGATTTTCTTGTTCTTTTGCACCAGCAGACCGTGCTTGGCCGTCGTGCGCTGACCCGCCACATTGTAAGTGTTCTCTTGTCGGCCGTCCGGCAGGCTGACGGCGCCTATGCCGTCGGCCGTGCCCTGCAGCGGCATCGCGACAGCACCGCTCTCGACAACGGGCAACTGATCGAACGAGGTGATGTAGGCGCTGTAATGCGGCAACGTCACATCGGCAAGGTTCTCCACCTTGCGCCACTCGCCCTGACTGAGGACGTAAGCGCCCTCACGGACATTGCCACCCTGGAAGACACCCGTCATGACACCATCTTCGACAGGACGCGACACCAGGGCCATGTCACCCAGGAAGACGATGCGCGAGCCCTTGTAGCGGCACACGTAAGGCTTGCCCGCCTCAAGGCTGCTCACCTCGGTGAGATAGAGCGCCGAGCCGTCGGCCGAGCGGCCCGCCACACGGTAGACCGTCACGCTGTCGGACGGTGTGGCCGCAAAAGGCAGGCAGACCGTGGTCCACTCCTCTGTCGCGTCGACCGCGCGCTGGTAAGCGGGGGTGTACCACAGGCGGAAGCGCGAGGCAAGCCACCAGCCAGCGCGGTTGTCATCGTCGAAGGCTCCCTCGACGGCTCCCTGCTTAGACGACTGGAAGCCGATGGTGGCGCGTCCGTCGTCGCCCACATAGAGCGGCAGCGTGGAGAGCGTCTGCCAGCGGGCGTCGTCGCTGATGCCCGGGATCTGCATGCGGTCGTAGGTCAGCGTGGGCGAAGCGACGCTGTCGGCCTCGGCGCGCATCCAAGCGTGCTGGTCGGAGAGGCAATAGTGTTGTGTGGTGGCGTCTGCCGTGAGGCGATAGAAGCCCATGGGAAGGCCCGCCAGCTCCTGCGTGAGGGCGAGGGTGCGTCCTGCCGCGGTGGCCGTCGAGACGTTCCACCAGGCGTTCCAGCACTTGCGACCGCCGAAGGTGTTGAGTCGTTGGTCACCCCCCTTGTAGGTGCCTGCCGCCTCGTTCCATCCTGTCGACGCGTTGAGGTCGGCGTTGGTGATGACGGCGGTCTTGTCGTGGGCGGGCAAAGCCTCCGTTACCGCTTGCTGCAAGCGCGAGCGCGACTCAGCAAACGACTGCAGCGAGGTAGGCTCGGCTACATCGGCCATCGCCTCACGAAGTTGGGCAGCTCCAGGCAACGAGAAGCCTGCGATGGTGTTGGCCACGGCGACAAGCGAGTCGAGCGAGGTGGCATCGGCAACGGCCTGGCGTGCCTGGCGGAGCAGTGAGGCGAGCGAAGCGTAAGCCTCAGCGTCGGTGCCCGTCACGGTCTGACTGGCCTCGGCCAGCAAGGTGTTGACCCGAGGCTGCGACTGGTTCCACGCCATGAAGTCGGTCATGTCACGCTTGATGCGCGCCACGCCGTCGGCATAGGCCTCGGCAGGCGTGTCGAAGAGTTGCGCCACCATGAACTTGTCAAACTGGGCCGTCTTGCCCAACCAGCGATAGCTGAGGACAAGTTGCGTGTTGTCGCCACTCTCGAAGGTGGCGTACGCTTTGCTCCACACCGTTGCGGCCGGCAACGAGAGCACATCGGCGGTGGTCGTGGTGCCGTCGGCGGAGAGCGAGGCGGTCTGGTAGTCTCCTCCATTGTTCTTGTGGAACACACCTATATAATAAGGTGTGGAGGCGGTGAGGCCCACCACGCTCCGCAGGCTGCCGCCCGCAGCTGCGCCCTCGTTCTTGAAGGCCTGCAGGTAAGCGCCACCGTCGGCTCCTCCCACGGGATAGACCTCGAAGGCGGGCCACGTCAGGGCCTTGCCGTCACCTGCCGTCCAGCCACGCAGTCCCTCGTCGAAGTCGGCGTTGGCCATGAGATTGCCGCCCAGGTAGAGCGTCCGACCGTCCACAGTCACGGCGCTGCCCACACCATCGACAGGGCCGACAGAGGCCGTGGCCGAGCAGTGGCTGCGACCCAAGTAGTCTACCGTTCGTATGCGATAGGTGGCATTGCCCGCCTCCTGCAGGCTGAGACGGAAGAGGGCGTTGTCCTCCTGCGGCTCACAGAGACTGGCGGTCTGCCAGCGTCCCTGCGCGTCGAGACGTTCGACGATGACACTGTCAGAGAACTCCTCGTTGGGGTCATTCCAGGCCAGTTGCAGCGTGCCGTCGCTGAGCGTGGCCTCGGTGATGGCTGGGTCACGCATCGGCAGAGCTTTCGGCGTGTAGCCGTAGTTGGCGTTGTAGGCCACGTTCGACTGCTTGGCGGCATAATACTCGCCCATCGGCGTCAGGTAGTTTTTCGACTTCAGCGACGCGTCGCCGCTGTTGTAGACCTTGCGGCAGTCTTGCACCTCGTTGTAGACGGCGTAGCGCTCCACCCATCCCGTGGCCTCAAGACCATCGATGACGGGAGCGAAGTGCTGCTTCTCGATGGCATAGTTGGCCGCGTTGCCGTTGGTGTTGCTGCCCGGCCATCCGGTCCAGTTGGCGCCATAGTTCATCTCGGTGATCCAGATGGGGCGCCCGGTGCGCTCGTGTATCTCCTTGAGCGTGCTCTGCCACGATGACCAATCCTGGTAATAGTAGGCATGTACGGCTATGAAGTCGCAACGCCATCCACGCGCGTCGATGGAGTCGATGAAGGGATAGAGCCAACCCGTGAGGTTGCTGGCCATGGCCGGCGAGCCCAGTCGCTTGCCGGTGGCCATCATGTCCTGCCAGTGTGCGAGCACCTCCGACACCGAGCTGACGGTCTCGCGCTTGTCGGCGGTGTTGTCGGGCTCGTTGTTGCCGAGGATGTTGGCCGTGGGGCCGTTGTTGCCCACGTTCTCGATGCTGGGCCATCCCTCGTGGTGATGCTGGGTGACATACTCGCGGTCGTCCCACTCATGCCATCCCGCGTCCCAGTTGTAGCACCAGGTGGTGTTGAGCAAGCTGTTGATGGTGGCGTTGCTGCCGGCATAGCCCTTCTTCGTCACGTCGTTCCACTTCGACAGGCGGAGCGAGGAGACATGGCGGTCGAGAATCTTGGATGTGGTGGGCAGGTTGACGCGGCGGTTGGCCTTGTCGGCGATGAACACGCGGCTGTAACCCTTGCCGTCGGCTCCGGTGGCCAGCGTCACCATGTATCCGCGCTTGAGCTTGAAGCTACGCGTCTTGTTGTTGAAGATGTTGTTCTTGAGTGACCGGCGGTCGCCCACGGTGAAGTCTTTCTTCTGCGTTCCGGTGAGATTGGGTCCGTCGTAGAGGGTAAGGGGCTGCACGAAGTCGCCGTAAGGCACAATCATCGCGCCGTTGGCGTAGATGCGGATGGAGCAGTTGGTGCCTTCCGCGGCTGCCTGCCCCTTCACCTTGACGAAGGGCAACCACGCGTCGGCCTCGCTGGGCTTCACACCCGGGAGGATGATGGTGGCGTCCTCATGTACGATGTCGACGCTGCCCGAGGCGGCAAAGGGCGCCTTCGAGGAGGTGACGACATAGTCGACCGGTTCGGAGAGAACAACGGATGACGACACCTGGCTGACGGTCTTGCGGGGGTTGACGTCGAAGTTGCCCTGCGAGGCGCCCTCGCGCAACAGGTCGATGTCGCAGAGGCTCATCCATTGCTTGGCCTCACGCGCCTCGCCACTGACGGCCACGCTGACGGCCGTCTCCTTCTGGAGCTCAAAAGGCAGGTAACGCCACTGCCAGCCATAGCCCCGGCCTTGGTTGGCGAAGCCTGCCGCGTCGGTGGTGAGGACGCTGGCCTGGCCAGTGAGGTTGACGCCCAGTCCGGTGTCGCCCGCGGGAAAGTCAGCGACGGAGGCCAACGTGTCGCCCGCGGCGGCCACGGCCAATGTCATCGTCATGTCGCCCGCGGCGTGGCGGCCGGCGGCGCGCAACACGTAGCGGCCGGCGGGCAGGGTGATGGTCTGGCGCATCGACATCTTCCATGCGTTGTCGCTCCATCCGTCTTTCTGCTCATAATAGGAAGAGGAGGCCGAGCCGTCCCAGTGCTGGCCTTGGTTGGTGGTGACATTGCTGTTGGTCCAGGAGCCGAGCTCCATCTCGGCGGCATAGTGCTTGCTCACCTGCTCATACTCGGCTTGGGCAAGGGCCTGCGCGGCCTGGCGCAGTTGGTCGGCAGCCTCCTGGTAGCCCTCCAGCGTGGCCGCAGGCTGCCGCGACACGGCCTCGGCGAGGGTCGCGCGCTCGGCGGCGGTGAGGTCGCCCAGCTCGGCAGCACGGCCCTGCACGGCCTGGGCCAACGCCAGGGCCTGCTCATATTCGGCACGCGCCTGCGACAGGTCTTTGCCCAGATAGGTCAGGCGGAAGTTGTCGGCCTTGTAGAAAACGGTGGAACGGAGGCCCAGCGTGATGGGGTCGTCGGTGGCCTTGTCGAAGCAGAGGGCCTCGGTCTGCACCGTGGAACCGTCGGCTACGGTCACCTGGCGCACGCTGTCGCCAGCGAAAAGGGAGAACTGTGTGCCCGTCGTGCCCGTGACGGTGGCCTGTAGGCGATAGCGGCCCGCGGGCAGGCCGTTGACCTGTTGGGACAGGCTCTTGTCGGTGGTCGACGAGTTGTCCCAGGCGTTGAAGACGCGTGTGCCGTCAATCTGGTCGCCGAAGACCTGGGCGTAGGTGCCGCCATCGGCCCTGACGTCGCCGCTGCTGCGGGCCACGGTCCAGCCGTTGTAGCTATAGGCGGTCCATGACGTGCCGCCGGCGCCGGCCTCAAAACTCGGGTTGGCCAGCGCGCCCGTCACGTCAAGGGGAAACGCTGTCTGGCCGTCGGCCGCATCGTCGTCCACCCGATAGACGCGCACGTTGTCGAGACAGATGTCCGACCGGCCGTTGTTGGCCAGCGCGGCCTTGATGGAGAGGACGGCCTCGCCAGTCTCCTTCAGGGTGAAGAAGGTGCCCATTCGGGTCCACGGCGCGCTCACGAGATAGGTGTCGGAGCCGGGGTTGCTGCTGCCGTTGGCAAACGAGTAGGCGCGGCGGGCGTCAGTCGACTGACCGAGCGGCTGGCCATCGGCCGTGGTCACGGCAATGCTCATCTTCGTGCCGTTGGTGGTGTGGTTGTTGTTGTTAGAGTAGTCGGCCGCCTTGTAGTCCACCTCCACATAGTACTTGCCTGCCGCAAGGGGCCGCATGGTGGTGGAGACGACAGTCGACAGGTTGCCCCACCCCTTGCGATACCACAAGAAGAAGGAGCCGTCGGACGGGCGGACGCCGCCCTTGTTGTTGGTGAAACCGATGGCGGTGGTGGTGGCGTCGGCCACGGCCATGTTGGAGGTGCCGGCGGGCAGCGTCCAGCCGTAAGCCTCACTGATGTTGGTGGCGGTGGCGGCGGACAGGGCGGTCGACGCGTCACCCAACTCAAACGAGGGGTTTACGAGGGCTTCCGCCGTGACGTCGCGATAGCCTTGGGCCGCACCTGTGGCCCAGCATCCGCCGACAAGTAGGGTCAAGGCGAACATTCGCCGACCACGCTTGGACATAATTTTCATACGATTATTATCGGGTAATGATTGATTGTTTCTTGTGAGATGGTTAATTCCTCATGCAAAGGTAAGAAAATCGCAAGACTTACGCAAGGACATGGACCACAAAAAACAGAAAAGGATAGGGCCACCGCCAATGGGCGGAGCACGTCCTTGGCGCCTTCCCGAGATCCAGGCGCACGTGCCTTTGTCTTGCATTTTCTGAAAAAACACGTTCCCCGGAGTTGCGCCATTTAGAGAACGAAATGAGGGGGTGAGGCCGATCGACGAGTCCGAAAGGCGCTCTCTGACAAGCTTTCTGGACTAAGGAAAATGACATCCGTAACCTATCGAGGCGCGTAAGTTCAGGAATCGGTTGGCGATGGCTTCTTAGCCCTCTCTCAATAGGTGCCCCATCGAGAGACGATTCTTTATCTATCGACGACTGATGGAGAATACGAAAAAGCGCAATAGCCCGTAACCGATTGGATTACAGACTATTGCGCAAGACCTTAAAAATAGCGCGTATTTGCGCGCGAGATGACGTTTGCAGGCTGCGAGGGCCTTCCTGGGCGGCTATTTGTAAGACAAATTCAGCATCGCGCCACGATGGGAGAACGGCCGGCGCAAGCCCCGTAGCGGCACCCGCGGGGGTCAGTCCTTGAGGAAGGCCTGCACCTTGTTGAGCGGAATGCCGAAGTTAAAGTTGTCGCTCACGGCCAACTTGGCAAAGTTGACCGCCACCAACCGGCCCTTGCTGTCGATGACCGGGCTGCCGCTGGAGCCCTGCACGGTGGGGATGCTGTAAAGCAGGCGGTCGCCGTCGGGCTGCTGCGTCACC
>DAIOEQ010000089.1:0-7967 GCA_036746215.1 Prevotella sp. | reverse complement strand
CATTGAGTGGCCTCCATGCCAAGCTCCGGATACTCCACACACTCGATGCTCGTGATGCAGTCCTTGGAGAGCACTGCGGCAATGCCGCCAATGGTGCCGAGATAGAATCCGCCATGCTTCTGGCAAGCGTCGGTCACCACCTGAGTGCGGTTGCCCTTGGCTATCATGACCAGCGAGCCGCCATGGTCCTGGAACTCGTCCACATAGGGATCCATGCGGTTGGCCGTTGTCGGGCCCATGGAGCCGCAGGGATAGCCCTCGGGGGTCTTGGCCGGTCCTGCATAGAGGATGGGATGATCCTTGAAATACTGCGGCAGGTCCTCGCCTTTGTCCAGGCGGGCCTTCAGCTTGGCGTGAGCGATGTCGCGGGCCACGATGATGGTGCCGTTGAGGATGACACGTGTGGAGACCGGATACTTGGTCAGCTCGGCGCGCACGGCATCGATGCCCTTGTCGAGGTCGATGACGATGCTCTCGCCACCCTCACCGGGCTTGCGATACTCCTCGGGGATGAGCTCGCCGGGATTGTCGTCCATCTTCTCCAACCAGACACCGTCCTTGTTGATGACAGCCTTGATGTTGCGGTCGGCCGAGCAGCTCACGCCAAGGCCAATGGGGCAACTGGCACCATGACGGGGCAAGCGAATGACACGAATGTCATGAGCCAGGTATTTGCCGCCAAACTGCGCTCCAAGGCCAATCTTGTGGGCCTCCTCGAGCAACTTAGCCTCCAGGTCCACATCACGGAAGGCGCGGCCTGTCTCATCGCCCGTGGTAGGCAGGTTGTCGTAATACTTGATGGAACCGAGCTTCACGGTAAGCAGGTTCTTCTCAGCCGATGTGCCACCGATGACGAAGCAGATGTGGTAAGGGGGACAAGCTGCCGTTCCGAGGCTCTTCATCTTCTCCACGAGGAACGGCAGGAGCGTACCCTCGTTTTGGATGGTGGCCTTGGTCATGGGGTAGAAATAGGTCTTGTTGGCCGATCCGCCACCCTTGGCCACCATGATGAAGCGGTACTCATCGCCCTCCTCGGCCTCGATGTCGATCTGCGCGGGCAGGTTGCACTTCGTGTTCACCTCGTCGTACATGGTGAGAGGCGCATTCTGCGAGTAGCGCAGGTTCTCCTGCGTATAGGTGTTGTACACGCCACGCGAGAGCGCCTCGGCATCGTCGAAGTCGGTCCACACGCGCTGTCCCTTCTCGCCATGGATGATGGCTGTGCCCGTGTCCTGGCAGAAAGGCAGAACACCCTTGACAGCCGTCTCGGCGTTGCGGAGGAACTGCAGGGCCACATACTTATCGTTCTCTGAAGCCTCGGGGTCCTTCAGAATCTGGGCCACCTGCTCGTTGTGCTTGCGGCGCAGCATGAACTCGCAGTCGTGGAAAGCCTGCTGGGCCAGCAATGTCAAGGCCTCACGTGAGACCTTGACAATGGTCTTGCCCTCAAACTCAGCCGTGCTGACGCCTTCCTTGGTCAGCAAACGATACTCAGTGTCGTCCTTGCCCGTCTGGAACATAGGAGCATACTTGAAATCTACTGGTTTAGCCATTGTTGTTATAAATAGAATTTATTGATAATGTTTATGCTATGTGTCACTCGCCAAAAATCTCATCAGTGGTGAGACGCTTCACGGGGCCGATCTTCTCGAGCGACTTCATGTCGAGGTTTTTCTCATCACCAAGAATGAGATAGCGGTAAGTCTTGTTGGCAATGTTTTCCTTGGCGAAGTTCATCACGTCCTGCAACTGCAGCTTGGGCAGGGTCTCGTAGATCTTCTGGTTGATGTCGTAGTCGAGACCGAGCTTCTGAGCGCGCAGGTAACTGGTGAGCACGCCAAACTTGGTGGTGCGCTCGGTGGCAAGACTCTTGAGCAATCCCTGCTGGGCCAACTTGAAGCCGGCCTCGCGAGAAGGCGTATTGTTGAGCAGGTTATGGAACTCATTGACACAGTCCATCATCTTGTCGTTTTGCGTGATGATGTAGGTGTAGAACGACTCGTCGTCCTTCGGGCGTGAGGGACGGCTGTAGCTGGCCGAAGCCGAATAGGCCAAGCCGCGGGCCTCGCGCAACTCCTGGAAGACAATGGCGTTCATGCCACCACCAAAATACTCATTGAAGAGTGCCTCGATGGCTGCCTTGTCGGCGCTCCATTTCTTGCCCTCATTGTGGAGCATCACCATGTAGATGTTCTTGGCGTCATAGGGAGCGAGCCACACCTCGTTGGCTGGCGTGCGCTGCTGGACATATTCCTTGGCGGCAGGAGCAGGTGCAAATGTCTTCGGGGTGAGGTGCACCTTGCCCACCAGGGCATCGAGGTCAGCCTCCTTCGTGGGGCCATAATATAATAATGTGTGCTTCTTCGTCTTCAGGTCGCGCAGCAAATTGAGCAAAGCCTGCGGATTGGCGGCACGCAGTTCCTTAGCGCTCATCTGGTTGGTGGCAGCGTTGTACTTGCCGTATGTGCCATAGTAACGCAAGGCCGTGAAGTTGGAGCGCTGGTTGGTCTTGGCGTCCGCACGGGCCTTCAGGAGGAGGTCCACATATTGGTTCCATGTGGTCTTGCTCGCCTTGGCGTCGTTGAGCACATTCTCAAGCAGTTGCAAGGCCTTGGGCATGGAGCTATTGAGACCCGTGAGGTAAATGTCGATGGCGTCGTCGCCCACATTCACACGGTAACTGCAAGCCAAATCGTAGAACATCTGGTTGATTTTCTGGTTCGAGAGCTTGGAAGTCCCCACATAATCGAGGTATCCGGCGGCTATGTCATAACGGTTGTCACTCTGCTGGCCGAACGGATAGTGGTAAGCCAAGGTGAAGAGCTCGTCCTCAGTGTTTTGCTTGTAGAGCACATCCACGCCCTTCTTCGTGACTGCCTTCGTGAGGTCCTTCTTGTAATCAACGAAGCTGGGCTGGATGGGCTCGGGCTTGGAGTTGACCACTTCCTTGAGAAACTCGCTCTGCTTGTCGTTGTTGGTGGGGATTGGTGTGATGGTGGGCTTCTCAATCTTATGTATCGTCGTGTCGTTGCCTTGAAGCTTGAAGACAGTCACGTAGTTGTCGAGGAAGAATCGATTGGCAAAGTCGATGACCTGTTGGCGTGTCATCTTGGAGATGCGATCGAGGCGATTGACCTGGTCGCTCCACTTCTGCCCGTTGATGAATGCGTCCACGAACTTGTCGGCGCGCGAACTGTTGCTCTGCAATGAGCGGTAATAACTCAGCTTCATGTTGTTGACCACAGCCGGCAGGAGATTGTTGGAGAACTGGCCCTTCTTCAGCTTCTCGATCTCGGCCAGCATCAGCTTGCGCACCTCTTCGAGACTTTGGCCCTGCTTGGGGTTGCCCATAAGGATGAACTGTCCATAGTCGGCCATGCCCATGTAGCCAGCTCCCGCACTCTGAACCTTCATTGGAGCGTTCAGGTCGAGGTCGAACAGGCCGGCCTTGCCATTGGAAAGCATATTGGAGATGACGTCGAGCGTGTCAGCCTGATAGCTGGCCGCGCCTTCTGTTTTCCATCCCATCATCAAGTTCTCCGCCTCGAGCCCCATCACGGTGGTGTCGACAGGGGCCGTCAGCTCACGCACCGGCGCATACTCGGGACGGCTTAGGCGGTCACTCTTCTTCCAATCGCCAAAGTACTTGTCGATGATGGCCACCACCTTGTCGGGGTCGAAATCGCCCGCCATGCAGATGGCCACGTTGTTGGGAACATAATAACGGTTGAAGTAATTCTTGATGTTGACGATGGAAGGATTCTTCAGATGGGCCTGCGTGCCGATGGTTGTCTGCGTGCCATAGGGATGATTGGGGAAAAGCTTGGCGCCCAGGGCGTTCCATTCCTTGTTGTTGTCGCTGGCCAATCCGATGTTGTATTCCTCATAGACAGCTTCCAACTCGGTGTGGAAACCACGAATAACCATGTTCTTGAAACGGTCACTCTGTATCTTGGCCCACGTGTCAATCTCGTTGGAAGGGATATCCTCCACATAGCAGGTGACATCGTTGGAAGTGTAGGCATTGCTGCCTTCCGAACCAATGGAAGACATCAGCTTGTCATACTCATTGGGGATATTGTACTTGGCCGCGAGCTGCGAGATGGAGTCAATCTCGTGATAAGCCTTCTTGCGCGCAGCCTTGTCGGTGAGACGGCGGTAAGCCTCGAAGCGGTTTTGGATGGAGTCGAGCAGCGGAGCCTCGGCCGCCACGTCGCTACTTCCGAAATGAGTGGTGCCCTTAAACATCAGGTGCTCCAGGTAGTGGGCCAGCCCCGTGGTCTCGGCAGGATCGTTGCGCGAGCCTGTCCTGACGGCGATGTAAGTTTGCAAACGTGGTTTCTCCTTGTTCACGGAGAGGTACACCTTGAGCCCATTGTCAAGCGTGTAGATGCGAGTTTGCATCGGGTCGCCCGGCACGGTGGTGTACTTGTACTGCTGTGCCATGGCCGATGAGGTTATCAGCAGAGCCACTGCAGCAAGAAAACTTCTGATTTTCATATGATGTGTAATATTTAAACAGTCTTGAGATTATGTTGAGTCCTATGACCTATCGCCTTTCGTGTCACAGGCATTTGCCTGAAGCCTCACGGTCTGTCATCTTCGGCCATGTAGGCTATCGCATTAAACCACTCGGGCGTTTGTCTCGAACCTTATGACAAAAATCCTTTGGGCTAATTTTCAAAGTCGACCTCATGGTCGAGGTTGTTGATGAAGTTGTCGAGCACTTCCCTCTCCACGTCTCCCATGCGGAACTCCTTCTCCGCGTCCTTGCGTATCTCGGCGATCCACGCGCGGCGTGCCGTGATATAGTCTTGCTTGATGCGGGCCGCATCGTCGAGCGTCAGCTCCTGCAAGTGATAGTAGTCGAGGATTACGCGATAGGTCCAAGCCCATTGGTAGACGCGATAGTTGTCGTTGATTTCCTCAAAGCGACGGGTGACGGCATCGATGGTGTCGAGCGTCCCGTTCTTAATGTCATCCACCAGGCGCTGCTCCTCGGAGGCAGGCAGCAAGAGGCCCGACAGGTCATTCCAGTCACCCAGGCCGACGGTTGTCGTGGGCGCCTTGAGCTCCGGGTCTCGCTTGAGCACACGCTTGAGCACTGCGCCCATATAGATGCGCAGGGCAATGTCGTAGTACTTGATGCCCTTGTGGAGCGAAGGCCCGTTGATGACATAGTCGTGGAAATTATAGCTGGAGACATCATCGCCCGACGATGCCCGCAGGTCCTCAAGAATTTTCTTGCCCTTGATGATCTCCCCCACGCTGAAGGGAGAGAGCCAGTCGAAGTTGACAATGCTTTTCTGCGAGCCTTTCGGCCGCATGTCGCGCTTGGGCCACTTGCGGATGTCACGATAGAGCCCCACCGTGGTGATGTTGCGCCCGGGCGACAAGTACATGGTGTCACCATAGGCTATGAGATAAGAGAATGGGAGGTTGCGCGTGTCGGGATGGTGCATCAGCTTGCCAAAACAGACGCTGAACGTGCCGATGGTGGCAGGCATGAGGAGGTAGGCTCCGCTGGCCGTCTTCGTGCCGCGCTCAAGCACGCCCCAGTGCATGGGTCCCATCTTGTAAGCGTGGTTGGAGAAGTTGGTGGCCGAACCGGCGTTGTAGAAGCTGAACATACCGCCGATGAGCAGCGAGCTCTTGTGGTGGCTGGCCGAGAAAGGTCCGCAGAAAGCCGCGCAAGCCTCGCCGTTGCTCATGTAGCTGTTGGCGAAGAAGACGCTGGCCGATGCCGTGAAGCCATTGCTAATCTGGCAGGCCTCTCCCACGAAGCAGTCTTGCATCTTGACCGAATTGATGATGCTCGACCCGTCGCTGATGATGGAGTTCTCACAAATCACGCCCGTGCCGATGTAGACGCTGGCCTCGGGTGAGCTCAGGATGGTGCAGTCGCTAAGGCGCGCCGCCCCATTGACCTCACAGTCATCGCAGATGTTGGTGTTGGTGATTTCCTTGGTGTTGACAATCTTCACCCCCGTCCCGAGCGTTCCGCAATCGGTGGTCGTCGCCTCAATCTCCTCTCGGATGAGGCGCCGTATGCAGTCTTTCAGTTCCTTGTCATGGAAGTGTTTCACCATGAACGCCGCAAACTGGCTGTTGAGGTGCTTGAAAAGGATGAGATTTCCGTCGCCCACCTCGTTGAGCACGGATATGAGATTACCCTCTCCATAGGTAGCTCCCTCTGTGGTCTCGATAGTCGACACGTTGGAGATATAACAGTCGTCGCCGATGACGTAGTTGTTGATGAAGTTGCCAACGTTTTCTATGAGGCAATTGTCGCCCACCGAGACGTTGCGCAAGGTGGCGTTGATGATGCCCGAATGCTTGAGGAATCCCTTGGAGACCTCCACGTTCTTCTCAAACGCTCCGATACGGATGTCGCCATAGAGCATCACGCGGTGCATGTAGTTGGGTTTGAAATCGTCGGAGACGCAGACCCTGCTCCAGTCTTCGGCCCAGCAGTTATGGTCTTCAAGCACATTGATTTCCTCGTCGGTGAGTTGTCTGTAATCCATATCGTTATCGGTTTATTGGGTTGTCGATGGTCAGTCTTCCACAGGATACAGGAAGTCGTTGTAGGGATATTTCTGCACATGCAGCTCACGCACCTTACGGTAGAGAGTATCGCGGAACTCATCCACGTTCTCTTTTTCACGGGCGGAGATGAAGAGGCAATTGTCGTTGAGACGCGCCATCCACGTGCGTTTCAGCTCGTCGAGCGTCACGTTCTCGCGTGTGGGAGGTGTCAGGTCGTCGGGCTCCTTGTCCGTCCAATGGTAGTTGTCTATCTTGTTGAACACAATCATCGTGGGTCGGTCGGAGCATCCGAGCTCCTTGAGCGTTTGGTTGACCACCTCGATCTGCTCCTCGAAATCAGGGTGCGAAATGTCCACCACATGCAAGAGCAAGTCGGCCTCACGCACCTCGTCGAGCGTCGACTTGAACGAATCGACCAAGTCGGTGGGCAACTTGCGGATGAAGCCGACGGTGTCAGCCAGCAGGAAGGGCAAGTTCTCGATGACCACCTTGCGGACGGTGGTGTCGAGCGTGGCAAACAACTTGTTCTCGGCAAAGACCTCACTCTTGGCCAAGAGGTTCATGATGGTGGACTTGCCCACATTGGTGTAACCCACGAGAGCCACGCGGATGAGGCGCCCGCGGTTCTTGCGCTGTGTGGTTTTCTGCTTGTCGATTTCCGCCAGTCGCTTTTTCAGGAGGCTCATTCGGTTGAGTATGATGCGTCGGTCCATCTCGAGCTGCGTCTCGCCCGGTCCGCGCAGGCCCACGGATCCCTTGCCGCCACCCGAGCCTGAGCCACCGGCCTGGCGCTCGAGGTGGGTCCAAAGGCGTTGCAGACGCGGCAACATGTAGCGGTATTGGGCCAGTTCCACCTGGGTCTTGGCGTTGGCCGTCTGCGCGCGCATGGCAAAGATGTCGAGAATGAGTGACGTGCGGTCGAGAATCTTCACCTGCAACTCTTGCTCAATGTTGCGTATCTGCTTGGCCGTGAGCTCATCGTCGAAGATGACCATGCCTATCTCTCGATCCTCGTCTTCCTCTTCCTTGATATAGCGTTTGATTTCCTCGAGCTTTCCCTTTCCGACATAGGTGACGCTGCTCGGGCCACCCACACGCTGCGTGAAACGCTTCACGGTGACCGCTCCTGCCGTGTCGGCCAGGAACTCCAGCTCGTCCAGGTATTCCTTGGTCTTGGCCTCGTCTTGCTGTGGCGTGATGAGACCCACCAGGATGGCGGTCTCAGCCTTGACTTCGGATATAACGAATTCCTTCATGCTTGATACATTATTTATAAGTGCAAAGATACGGAAAAAGATTGGTAAAGAGAATTAGTGACGTTAAAAAAATAATTTGGTACGATTTGAGTGAAGAGTTGCAATACGAAAGCCATACACTTAGGCTCATCTCTTTGGCTCTTTTCCTCCCTCTCATCGGTC
>DAIOEQ010000088.1:277-8024 GCA_036746215.1 Prevotella sp. | reverse complement strand
GGCTTTGTTGTCAAGGCCGTCCGGTCTTGCTTATAGGCTAAGAGCGCCACATGCACCTGTTGGCCAGGTCTGTAGATGGAGCGGTCGGTGAAGAGTTGCATGCCTTCTCCGTCGCCGTTGTTGGACCAATAGTTGTAGTTGGCCCAGACGTTTCTCTTGCTGAAAGCCTTGTCGTTTTCCGTGTAAACGAAGGCCTTTTGTGGGGCGCGCTTGCCGTATTTGTAATAGGCCTCGCCATTCTTGTCGGTGGTGAGCCCTATGGCCTGCTCCTTCTCATTGTCGTAGGTGTTGGGTGCCGTCAGGCGCAGGTGAGCCCCTGGTACCGCCTCGCCCGTGGTGGCGTTGACCACCACAAAGCGTATCTGCTTGTCGGGCAGGCCCTGCGCCATGAGGTAGAGATTGCTCACGTTCAGCATCGCGCGCTGCGTCTCTATCTTTCCGTTGTCAGTGGTGGCCTCCACGAGATAGACGCCGACGGGCAGTCCCTTGATGAACAGCGAGTCGGAATTTTCTTTCCATGCCGGTTGCCCGACGTATCGTTTGGTGATGGTTTGCACCGCCCCGGGCACCACTTTCTTTTGCAACACGGCCCAATCGTCGGGGTCGTCTGGGTTGAGCTCGCAGTCGCCTTCCACGCCGAGCCGGTAGATGTTGAGCGTGATGGTGCCGATGTTGCGTATGAAGTTGACACGCACGAGACGTTCCGTCTGCGGCAACAATGTGCGGTCGCCGAGACTGATGTTGAACCGAGGCCGTCTCAAGTCGTTCAGGGCGTTGCGCAGGATGTTCATCCTTTGCCAGTCGCCCCACTTGTTCAGCGCGTAGTTGATATAGTTGACGTTGCCTTCCGGCGTCCCGTCTGTCGCGCCGAGCATGAATTGGCTACGTTCAATGGCCAGTTCGCCAGCCTCGCGCAGGTCACCATATTCGCGGATGAGCGAGTCGATGGCTTGCAGGTATTTCGACTTGCGCATCTCGTAGGTGTCAATGTCCCGTCCAAGACGTAAGCCCAGGCAGGCGCTGATGCACGCCGCCGGGCGGTTGCCCTGGCTCGCATAGTAGTCGTAGAGAGCCTTGTAGGCCTTGGCCTCCAAGCCCACCACGTGCAACAGGTCATCACTGAAGATCTTGCTGTCGATGCCTTCCACCACGGCTGGCTCATACTCCACACACTTGTGTTGGGCCAACAGTGCGGGCTGCTCCATGGCCACCGCAAACCAGCGCTTGCTTTTCGCCTTGGCGTCATCGTTGTCGGGGCGTTGCTCATAGAGCTTGCCCAGCACGGTGGCATACACCGCCTTCATGACGGGGTCCTTGGCTTTCGTCGCCGTGACCTCCAACCTGTTGAGCTCCACGTCGGCAGAGTCGGGCGCGATTTGCGTCTGCGCAGCCGCCTTCAGCAGTTGCGCCTTGAGCAGTTGTCCGTAGTCGGCGCCTTTCTGCGCCTTGTCGATAATCTTGTCGAGCCACTCCATCTGGGTTCTCGGCAAGTCCTTGTTTTGTGCCTCTGTCACTTTTTTCCACAGGGCGGGGTAGGTGTCCGCCAGGGCCATGAGTGGCATGATCATGGCCAAGATGATGCCCAATAGCTTTTTCATGTCTTCCTGTTGTGGGTTGATGTTTATGCAAAGATAATCATTTTGGAGCACACTCTTGAGGTTGGCTCCACTTAATTAGGAAAAATTTACGACTGTCTCGCGACTGCCTCTCCGATTTAGTGACGTTAAAAAAATAATTTGGTACGATTTGAGTGAAGAGTTGCAATAAGAAAGCCATACACTTAGGCTCATCTCTTTGGCTCTTTTCCTCCCTCTCATCGGTCACATAGCCCGCTATGCTCCCTCTTCGAGTGAGAAAAATAGCTCAAAGATATGAGCCTCAAATCTTACCAACTTATTTTTTTCACCGTCACTTAACGAATATTTGTCGGGCGTGTGAGAAAGGGGACGTGACGGGCTTGCGAGTCACGAGAACAATGGCTTCACACAGTCGATAAACCTTGACAGGCGTTGTGGCTGGTCGCTATGTGACAACTGCCGGACACGGCTCCACCATAGCACGAGCTGCCTTTTGGCCCTCGACATGGCCACGTAGAGCTTGCGCGCGTCCTCGGCCAGGAGGTAAGGCTTGCCCTCATTGTAGAAATTGGGTATGCGTCCGTCCACCACGTCGAACACCACCACTCGGTCGAACTCTAAGCCCTTGGCCTTGTGGATGGTGGAGACGAAGATGCGGTCGGGGATGGTGGCTGAGCTGCAGAGGTCGGCTTCCTTAAACGTGTTGAGCTCCATGATGTGATGGTCGAGCTGTTCCTTGAGCGATGGTTCCCAATGGGTGTCGATGATGTCGCCCGCCAGGAAGCGATAGACATAGTCCATCTTGGGCACGTCGCGCCACCACCCCTTCTCCTTGAGCAGGCCGGCCATGCGCTCCATCTCGTCCACCAGGGCGGGTGTGTGGTCGCTGGGCTCGCGCCGATAGAGCCGCTCCATCGCCTCGTCGTGGAACGACTGGTAGGCACGTCGGAAGCGGTCGACGCGCTGTCTGACCGCAGACGTCGCCAGATAGTCGCGCTGACTGTCACACAACTCGCGCCCATGCTCGTGACAATAGGCCATGAGCGACACCGTGGCGTTGACGTCATCGTCGGCCAGGTGTGAGTTCTCACCCTCCAGGTGAAGGTCGCTCAGGAGCATCTTCAGCTTGTAAGCCTTCAGGTCGGGGCGCAACAGGCGCATGAGCTTCAGCGAGTCGAAGTACCGGGGGTGCTCCCGTTGCCAGTCGGCTTCGGGCAGGTATCTCTTCAGGTTGTAGTCCATGATGCGGTAGTCGTACTCCGCGTTGTGGCCCAGCAACACGCTGTCACCCGCGAAGTCGAGAAACTGGCGTAGCGCCTCGTCGTGGCGTAGCAAAGTCTGGTGGCGCCGTTCTTCGATGATGGGATTGGTGATGTCGCCGAGTCGCTCGGGAATGGTGCGGTCCGTCTCGATGTAGACCGAGAACTTGGCCACGCTGCGGCCTTGCCTGATTCTCTCCGCCGCTATTTGGATGATGTCGTCCTCGAAGACGTTGAGGCCTGTGGTCTCGGTGTCGAAGACCACGATGTCCTCCTCGTCGTATGTCCGCATGAAGGCTTGCAGGTAGGTGTCGCTGGTGGGACGGAGGAAATCGGTGGGGCAGATGGCGCGCACGCGGAGCTGGCGTATCCAGGTTCGCGCGGAGGCTTCCGTCTCGCAAATGTGCAGGCCATGCATGAGGCGTGACCAGGCGATGAAGTTGTGCTCGTTGGCCAAGACACTCAGATGGGCCAGCAGCACTTTCACTTGTGGCGTGGCGAAGATGTCGGTGCCCGAGACCTTGAAGTGGCTCACGCCCAGCTGTGTCAACGTGGCGCTCAGTCGGTCGGCGTCGTTGTTGGAGTTGACGATGACTGCCGTGGTCTCCCAGGGCTGTCCCCCGGTGGTCGCGTCGCGCACGTATCGGGCCACATCCTGGTACTCGCAGTCGATGTCGCGGCTGTCTCGTATCTGCATGTCGCCCGGCCGTGCCGCCTCGTCGTTGTTGGGCCGAGGCAAGAGGTCAGGGTCAGCGCCGAGGTGTGACACGGCAAAGCGGTTGAGCATGTCCACGAGATATTTGGGCGACCGGTGGTTGACGTGGAGGTGATGCACAGCGCCGCGACATTGCCGCTTGATTTCCGTCAGCGTCTCCAGCTTGGCGCCCATGAACGAGAAGATGGCTTGTTGCTCGTCGCCGAGGTAGAGAAGCGTGTGGCTGTCATCGGCGTCGGCCAGCGGAGCTTCGGGAGGGGCCGCCCAAAGCGCGTCGATGATAGCCAGTTGCAGGCGGTTGAGATCCTGCACCTCGTCCACTTGTATCCACGGGTAGCGTTTGTGTGTCTTGTCGTCGCGCAGCGACACATAGGTGCGGATGAGCAAGTCCTCGAAGTCGATGAGGTTGTTTTGCCTCTTGTAGGCGCGATAAGCGTGGGCGTACTTCATCTTGAGCAAGGTGCGTGTGGCGGCCTGTCGCAGTCCGATGTCGAAGCGGGCGGACTGGGCCACGTCCGTGTAGTAGTCGTTGTGTTCGTAGATGTCCGTCATTTTGGCAGCCGTGAAATCCTCGCCTACTGCCTGGCAGAGCGCGCGGAGCACTCTCACGTCGTCGGGTGTCACACAGTCGGGGTGCTGCCTGCACTCCCGCGGAAATTCATGTGCCAGTTCTTCCATGAAGTGGGAGAAGAACATAATCTCGTTGTAACGGCGTCGACGGTCGAAGTTGCGGAGCACATGCCCTTCGTCCTCCTGCAGGTACATGGCCAGGATGCTCACCATCGTGTCCTCGTCGATGACGGCCGTCTCCGCTGGCACCACGTGGTTCTCAAAGAGATAGTGGGAGCAGAAACGGTGGACGTTGCCCACGAAGATGCGCTCCGAGGCCGTGTTGTCCACGTTGCGCAGGATGCGGTCGTGCATGCCGCGCGCCGCTCGGTTGGTAAAGGTCAGGCAGAGCATGTCGCCGTAGTCCACGCCACTGTCGTGCGCGCGTCTCACACGCTCGGCCAGGATTTGCGTCTTGCCGCATCCCGGCGGTGCCAGTACCAGGTGGCGTCCGCCAGCCAGGCTGATGATGGCTCGTTGGCTGTCGTCGGGTGTCCAATGGAGGGTTGTCGTTTCGCTCATGATGGATATGGTGTTTGAAGGTGTGGGCTCCGCGCCCTTGCGCGGGCCAAAAAGAAGGCAGGCGGACGGTCATGGCAAGTCCATGGCTGTCCGCCTGCCAACGGTGAGACAAGCTGTTATTTCTCCTGGAGGATGATGCCGCCCTTGGGTTGCAGCGTCACCTTGGCCTTGCCGTCCTTGCCCACCTTGATGGTGCGCAGCTCAGCGTCGGGCCATCGCTGTCCTTTCTTCAGTTTGCCGTCGAGGTAATAGTCGACGGTCTTGCCCGCCAGCATCGGCAGGTTGAGCGTCAGCGTCATGGGAGCGTCAGTGCCGTTGATGCCGCCCACCAGCCACTTGTCGGCGTGACGGCGTGCCATGACGGCGTACTTCGTGGGATAGCCGTCGATGAAACGGGTCTCGTCCCATGTCGTGGGCAGGGTCTTGAGGAACACTTTCTCGAAGTCGGGCAACTCGTCAACCACGTTGGGTGTGACCTCCACGCAGTTGACCGAGCACTGGTTGGTGATGGCGGTGGCCATCTCGAAGACATCAGACGTGAAGCGTTGGTGGCGGCTCTTGTTGTCCTTGCTCAGCATGCGGTTCATGATGACGCCTCCCCAGTCGAAGCTGCCTACGGCGTTGCGCCCGAAGGGGTGCATGGTCATGTCGTAGCCTTCGCGTCGCGCGGCCTCCTCGGTGAAGAACACGTTCTCGGAGGCCAGTGCCGCCTCGGAGCCCACATAGTTGGGATAGAGACGCTCCCAGCCGCGTGGCAAGGTGCAACCGTGGAAGATGACCTGCAGCCCATAGTCGTTGGCGTCGCTGAGAATGTCCTCGTAGAGTTGCATGGTGTGTTGCTTGTCGCCGGCGAAGAAGTCGACCTTGATGCCCTTGACGCCAATCTTCTTCATCCACGCCATGGCCTTCTTGCGGGCGATGGGACGGTTCATGACGTTGCGGGGACCTTGCGGCGCGTTGTTCTCAAAGCCGTTGGAGTTGTACCAGAGCAGGAGGTTGACGCCCTTGCTCTGCGCGTAGCGGCTGAGCTGCTCCATGCGCTCGTAGCCGATCTGGGTGTCCCACCAGTTGTCGACCAGCACATACTCGTAGCCCATCTTGGCCGAGAGATCGATAAACTTCACCTGGTCGTCGTAGTTGATGCTGCCATCCTGCCAGATGAGCCAGCTCCAGGTGTAACGGCCTGGCTTGTAGTCGGTCGACGGTTCATAGAGCGGGTCAAGCACATCGTAGGGGATAGTTGTCTCGGCGATGGGTGCCAGCGTCTGTCCGACGGTGATGGTGCGCCAGGGCGTGGAGCCCGGCAGGCTGATGCCCGGGTATGCGGAGCCCCAGCCGTTGTTCTCGCCCTCCTGTGGATAGGCGATGGTGTAGCCCTCGCCCGCCTTGTACTCCGAGAGACGTCCGCCGCAATAGTCGCCAGTCACGCCCGTCTCCGACACTAAGGCCCATGCTTTCGCGCCCGCCGTCTGCTTCTCCTTGTCGGCGCCGCCGATGTGGAAGAGACAGGGGAACGTGTAGCCCACGCCATACTGTGACGGCTGGGTCATCGGGGCGTCTGACGAGAACACCTCCTCATAGCTGGGCTTGGTGGTTTCCCATCCGGTCATGGGCTGTATCTGCGGTGAGAGGAACGTGGTGGTCTGGTCGGGGAAGTTGAAGGATGAGGCTTCCTCGTAGACCATCGCCTGCTTGGGGTTGCCGCTCTTGGGCCGGGGCAGCGTGTAGCGGTAGGCCACGTCGTGGTCCGACACGTTGAGTGTCACCACCATCTCCAGGCGCTTGGCGTTGGTGAAGGTCAGCACGGCCTGGTTGGCCACATAGTGGACCTCGGATGCCTTGGTGCGCGTCATGGTGTAGCGCTTGTCGACCTTGTCGGTCTTGGTGGCGGTGAGCTTCAGACCCGTGGTGAAGTCGCCGATGTTGGTCTTCAGACCCAGGCGCGAGGTGCGCAGGATGGGCTGTCCGGCATAGGTCACGGTGTAGTTGGCGTGGCCGCCGTCATCGTTGACGGTCACCACGAGCTTGCCGTCGGGCGAGCTGACGGTGCTCTCCTCTGCCGCCAGGGGCAGTGAGGCGAGCAGGGCCAGGGCCGATAGCGTCAAAGTGCGTTTCATGGGCATAATGGTGTGTATCGGATTGTGTGTTACTGTTGTCGTTTAGAGATTGTCTTTCTCGATGTCCTTGAAGTAGCGGTACGTGCCTACTTTCAGCTCATCGGTAGCTGCCTCATCGGCCACGATGATGCTGTGTGCGTGCTGCTGGAGGGCCGAGATGGTCCAGGCCTGTGTGACGGGACCCTCGACGGCTGCCTGCAGGGCGCGTGCCTTGTGGTGCCCGTTGACGAGAATCATCACCTCGCGGGCGTCCATCACCGTGCCCACGCCGACGGTCAGCGCGTGCTTGGGCACCTTGTTGACGTCGTTGTCGAAGAAACGCGAATTGGCGATGATGGTGTCGGTGGTCAGCGTCTTCACGCGGGTGCGGCTTACGAGGCTTGAGAAAGGCTCGTTGAAGGCGATGTGACCGTCTGGGCCAATGCCTCCGATGAAGAGGTCAATGCCTCCGGCATCCTTGATCTTCTGCTCGTAGCTGGCGCACTCGGCCTCCAGGTCGGCGGCGTTGCCGTTGAGGATGTGTACGTTCTCGCGGGGAATGTCGATATGGTCGAAGAGGTTGCGGGCCATGAAGCTGTGGTAGCTCTCGGGATGGCTCTCGGGCAACCCCACGTATTCATCCATGTTGAACGTCAGGACGTGGCGGAAGCTGACGCGGCCCTCCTTGTTGGCTTTCACCAGGTCGGCGTACATGCCCTCGGGCGAACTGCCGGTGGGCAGGCCCAGCACAAAGGGGTGGTCGGCCGTGGGCTTAAACTGGTTGATACGCTCCACTACATGGTTGGCTGCCCACTCTGAGAGGCGGTCATAGTCCTGTTCGATAATTAATCTCATAATACTTATGGTTTTAATCTGGTTGTTAGTCTTTTGCAAAAATACCACTTTTCTTTGGATAACGCACCATAATTAGACGGAAATCTGTCACCTCATCCGATAAAATCAGTTGTC
>DAIOEQ010000088.1:0-267 GCA_036746215.1 Prevotella sp. | reverse complement strand
CGTTCTTGTTCCCTATTATGATGATCCACGCCCCACAATCTGAAAGTTGATGCCCCATTGAGAGATGATTAGCCATCTATCGAGGAATGAGAGCTACTCCATCTTTCCATGGTTTCGCATGAATGAAGCCTCGATAGGATAGCTATCTTGATGAAAAGAGTTTACGTTTAGTAGTAAATTTATCTTTTGGATTTATAAATACTTGATTAATAAGTGTTTGCAAAATCTGGCGGATTTTAGCGTATTTCCGCCAAAAGATTTCTTCGT
>DAIOEQ010000087.1:2174-8081 GCA_036746215.1 Prevotella sp. | reverse complement strand
AGGGAGAATACTCAAACATTATATTTTCATTCACAAAAAAGAGAGATTTTATGGTTAAAAGACTTTCAATGATTTTGGCCGGCCTCTTCCTTTCCATAGGAATAGCGTTGGCACAGTCACAGGTCTCCGGAACCGTCACCGACGAGAACGGCGAACCTGTCGCCGGAGCTGGCGTGAAGGTTGTGGGTACCAACACGGGTACGGCAACCAACAGCGACGGCCATTTCAGTCTGTCGGCACCTGCCAACTCCACGCTCGAGATCACTTTCCTCGGCATGGAGCCCAAGCGCGTGAAAGCCGGACGCAACATGAACATTTCGCTTGTCCCCAACGACCAGACGCTCGACGAGGTGATGGTCGTGGCCTATGGCACCGCCAAGAAGTCGGCCTTCACCGGCTCGGCAGCCGTCGTCAAGGCCGAGGACATCGGCAAAGTGCAGACCACCAACGCCGTTGAGGCCCTCAAGGGTAAGGTCAGCGGCGTGCAGATTACGCAAAGCACCGGCCAGCCGGGCACCAGTCCCACCATCCGTATCCGCGGCATTGGTTCCATCCGAGCTGGCGTAGACCCGCTCTATGTGGTCGACGGCTCGCCTTTCGACGGCGACATCAACACCATCGCCCCCAACGACATCGAGAGCCTGACTGTGCTGAAGGAGGCCGCCGCCGCTGCCCTGTATGGTGCCCGTGGTGCCAATGGCGTGGTGATCATCACCACCAAGAGCGCTGCCAACAAGGGCGCTTCCAGCATCACCGTCGACGCCAAGTGGGGTTCCAACTCACGCCAGTTGCCCAACTACAATTACATCGACAGTCCCGCAGGCTACTATGAGACCTGGTACAAGGGACTGGAGAACTATGCCGTCAACACGTGGGGCTACTCAAAGGCACAGGCCAACGCATGGGCCAACTCGCACCTCACCGACAACACCACCTATGGCCTGGGCTACAATGTCTACACCGTGCCCGCTGGCCAGAACCTCATCGGCCTCAACGGCAAGCTCAACCCCAACGCCACGCTGGGAAGCTATGTGACCAACAACGGCACCACCTATTTCATCACTCCCGATGACTACACCGACGCCACCTATCGCAACGCCCTCCGCCAGGAGTACACCGTGACCGCCACGGGTAGCACGCAGAAGTCCAATTTCTACGCCTCAGCCAACTACCTCGACATGCAAGGCATCACCGTCGGCTCCCAGTACAAGCGTTTCACCACCCGCCTGAAGGCTGATTACAAGCTGAAGCCTTGGCTCAAGGTGGGCATGAACGTCAACTATGCCCACTACGACAACGATCATGTGTCGGGTGAAAGCTCCGACGTGTCTTCCGGCAACATGTTCTCCATGACCGTCATGGCCCCCATCTACCCCCTCTACATCCGCGACAAGAACGGCAACATCATGCAACATGGCGCCTCAGGTCGCCCCCTCTATGACTTCGGCGATGGTGCGTACAATGGCCTGACGCGCCCGTTCAACAACAAGGCCAACCCCTTGGCCAGCGCCTATGTGGACACCGACCACACCAATGGCAACACCTTCAACGCCGTAGGCACCATCGACATCGACCTGCCCTACGGCTTCCGATTCAGCTCCACCAACAGCACCTATGTGGATGAGTACCGCGGACAGAGCAGCACCAACCCCTGGTTTGGAGCTTATGCCGCTTACAACGGCGTGGTGGACGTGAGCCACGGGCGCACATGGTCGTACAACTACCAGCAGCTTCTCAAGTGGCACCAACTCTACGGCAAGCACGACATCTCCGCCATGCTCGGCCATGAGTACTACCGCCGCCGTATCTACAGCCTTGCCGGCCACAACAACAACATGTTCTCCAACAACATCGTGGAGCTCGACGCTGCCGTGACCACCATGGCCATCGCCACCTCGGGCACAAGCGACTACAACACCGAGGGCTTCTTCGGACAGGCACAGTACAACTACGACAACCGCTACTTCGCTTCGGCCTCTTACCGTCGCGACGCATCCTCTTACTTCGATCCCGACCACCGCTGGGGTAACTTCTGGTCGCTCGGCGCCGCATGGCTCATCAACAAGGAGTCTTGGTTCAATGTCGGCTGGATCGATGAGTTGAAACTCAAGGCATCTTATGGTGAGCAGGGCAACGATGCCATCGGCGCCTACAACTACATCACCACCTACAACATCGTCAACTCCAACGGCTCCATGGCCCTGACCCCGCGCCAGCTGGGCAACAGCAAGATTTCGTGGGAGAAGAGCGGCGAGTTCAACCTCGGTTTGGAGTTCAGCCTCCTGAAGAGCCGCCTCACGGGTAGCGTCGAGTACTACTACCGCAAGACCAGCGACATGCTGTCATGGTTCTCGCTGCCCGCCAGCTTCGGTTTCACCGGCTACTACGACAACATCGGCAACATGCGTAACACGGGTGTCGAGTTTGAGCTCCGCGGCGACATCCTCCGCACCAAGGACCTCACCTGGTCGGCTTACGCCAACATCACCACCAACAGCAACAAGATTCTTAAGATTGCCGACGCCAACAAGATCATGACCGTCGACGGTGTGCAGGGCTATTCGTCAAGCAACTGGTACTATGGCGAGGGCAAGCCCATTTACACCTGGTACATGTACAAGTATGCCGGCGTGGACCAGGAGACTGGTGAGTCGCTCTTCTTCAAGAATGTCTATGAGAAGGATGCTGCCGGCAAGACTGTTTACTACGACGCCAACGGCAAGGTCTGCGCCGCCACGGACAAGGGCGCGCGTCCCAAGGTCGTCGGCCAGGAGACCACCAACAGCACCGGTGACGCTGACGAGTACCTTGTGGGCGATGCCAACCCCGACGCGTTTGGCGGTTTCGGCACCAGCTTCTCATGGAAGGGCTTCGACTTCGGCATCGACTTCACCTATCAGCTCGGTGGCGATGTTTTTGATGGAGACTATGCTGCTTCCATGACCATGAGCCGTGGCCATGCCCTGCATGCCGACATCCTGAAGGCTTGGACGCCGACCAACAAGAGCTCCAACATTCCGCGCCTGCAGTTTGCCGACCGTTACGCCGACGCCACGAGCAGCCGCTTCCTGACCAGCGCCTCTTACCTCAACCTGCAGAACATCACCCTCGGCTACACGCTGCCCAAGAGCATCGTGCGCCAGATGGGACTTTCAAGTGTACGTGTCTACTGCACGGCTGACAACGTCTACCTGTGGTCGAAGCGCAAGGGCATGGATCCGCGCCAGAGCGCTTCAGGCTCAGTAAGCAACCAGTACTACTCGCCCATTCGCAGTATCTCAGGCGGCATAACAGTCTCTTTCTAAGTAGTTAACAATCAAAGTGAATTTATCTGTATGAAAAATATAAATAAGTTAATCTGTGGCGTGGGAATGGCCTTCATCGGCCTGGCAGCCTTCACCTCCTGCGAGGAGGAGACTCACCCCACCACCTACGCCACCACCGACCAGATGGCACAGTCGTCATCGGCAACGGAGGCGTTGCTCAGTGCTGTGCCCGCTTCTTACAACTCCATATGGCACTCCAGTGCCCACTACTCTTGGGGCTATGGCTCACTGATGAGAGTCCGTGATGTCATGACAGGTGACTTTGCCACTGTGGAGAGTGGCCGTGACTGGTACGACGCTTGGGAGTCGTGTTATTACATCGGCAAGCAATATCTGGCTTCCCAGTTCATTTGGAACTACTACTACAAGATGGTGCTCACCACCAACAACCTCATCAATGGTGTCGACTCCGCCAAGGCTACGAGCGACCAGCTGGGCTACCTGGGCGTGGGCTACGCTGAGCGCGCGTCGATGTATCTCGACATGGCCCGCATGTATGAGTTTCTGCCCAACGAGAAATTCCCCGACGGCAAGAACGAAAACGGCAACGTCGTCACGGGTCTCACCGTGCCTATCGTGAAGGCAGGCATGAACGAGGACAGCGCCCGCGTCAACCCCCGCGCCACCCGCGCGCAGATGGCCGCCTTCATCCTCGAAGACCTGAACCATGCCGAGAATATGATACCCCATCTCAACGGAACCCGTGGCAAGACCCTGCCCGACCTGGCTGTGGTCTATGGCCTGAAGGCCCGTTATTACATGTGGCTCGAGAACTATCAGCAGGCTCAGGTGTACGCCCGCAAGGCCATCGACGCCTCAGGCTTGACACCCATGACGCAGGCACAGGCCCTGAACCCTTCCACAGGTTTCAACACGGCCGACCCCTGGATGTGGGCTTCCACGCTGACCGCAGAGAATGAGCTTGTGGAAAGTGGTATCCTCAACTGGACTTCCTGGATGAGCAACGAGACCCAGTATGGTTACGCCTCTGCCGGTCCGTACATCATGATCGGCAAGAGCATGTACGACCGTATCAGCAACACCGACTGGCGTAAGCTCGAGTGGAAGGCTCCTGACAACAGCCCTTTGGCAAGCCAGGTGCCGTTCCTAAACTCCACCTACAAGCAGCAGCTGCCCACCTACGGATCCATCAAGTTCCGTCCCGGACAGGGCAACGACGGCGATGGAACTATCGGCAACGTTGTCTCGTATCCTTTGATGCGCGTGGAGGAGATGTATTTCATCGAGGCTGAGGCAGCCGCCCACCAAAATCCCGCACAGGGCAAGACACTTCTCGAAACCTTCATGAAGAACTATCGCGACCCCAATTACGTGTGCCGCGTCTCCGACAAGGATGCCGTGGTGGAGGAGATTGTCTTCCAGAAACGCGTGGAACTGTGGGGCGAGGGCCAGAGCTTCTTCGACATCAAGCGCCTGAACTACTCTGTCACACGTGCCTACACGGGCACCAACTTCTATGAGCAGTGCCGTTTCAACACCAATGGGCGTCCCGCTTGGATGAACATCGTGATTGTGCAGACTGAGGAAAACAACAATGCCGGTGTGAACGGTTGGAACAACCCCGATCCTTCAGACCAGTACACTCCCATCCAGTAACATCGTATCATCAGATAATCAATAAGAAAATGAAGACAATTTTCAAATATGCTTATGTGGCGCTCTTCGCCGTGCTCGCCTTGGCGTCTTGCGGGGACGATTACGAGTACTCTCCCGCCAATCCCAAGAACCAGGGAGGCAATGCCGTGATTTCGGCCCAGGAGTCTTCCTACATGTTCCTGCCGGGCGAGACTCAGGAAATCAGCTTCACCGTAAGCCGTGTAGACACCGCACAGGCCGGCACTGTCAACCTGAAGAGCAGCAGTGAGTATTTCCCCGTGCAGCCCGTCAGCTTTGCCGCTGGCGAGAAGTCGAAGACAGTCACTCTCTCGGGTAACATGCCTGTCGGCAAGAGCGAGGATGTGGCCATCAGCGTGGCCGATGACGACGCCTTCCTCTATGGAACCAAGGAGGTGCACTTCGCCGTGAGCGTCTACCGCCAGCTCAGTGGCGTAATCACCTCAAGCCTGTTTAGGAATCCGTTCGCCTGCTCCATCATCGACTTGACCAATGGTGACTTCATGATTCCCGACGCTTACGAGGCCGGGTATGACTTGAAGTTCCACATTGACTTCAACACCAAACTGGTGACGGCTGAGCCGCAGATGGTGCTCGTGTATAGCGAAGACTATGGCCGCCTGCAGTTCCAGTCCACCGCTTCTGACGGGTTGATTCACGGCCATTACGACCCGGAGACGTTGACTGTCTCCCTGGAGGACATTAAGTTTGGCTTGCCGGACATCGACAATTCATTCCAGGGCGCGTACACCGAATATTACACATTTGACACAGATCCCAACGCCCAGTAACCTAAAACTGAGCACACAATAGAAATTGCCGGATAGGACATGACAACCTGTCTGGCGATTTTTCTTTTCATAAGACCTTATATTATTCGTCAACCATGAAAAAATTGTTACTTTTGGCCATCTCCTTGATGGCCCTACAGAACCTGCAGGCACGT